>JBAYOX010000109.1:0-6025 GCA_041678025.1 Aminobacteriaceae bacterium | reverse complement strand
GTTGGCCGTCGCAAGGCACTTCGTGATCGCCGCGGTGAGCGTCGTCTTGCCGTGGTCGATGTGACCTATCGTGCCTATGTTGATGTGCGGCTTGGACCTCTCGAATTTCTCCTTTGCCATTGTTTATTCCCTCCTAGAAATAATTCTTTTCTATACTGTTAAAAATCGCTTTTACTTCAGCTTTTAAGCGCTTTTTCCGCCATCTCGCGACTCATCGGCTCGTAGCTGTCGAACTGCATCGAGTAGGCAGCTCTGCCGGACGTCTTGCTGCGAAGGTCGGTGGAGTATCCGAACATCTCGGAAAGCGGCACAAAAGCGCGTACTATCCTCGTGTTCATCCTCGTGTCCATGCCGCCTATGCGGCCCCGCCTTGATGAAAGGTCCCCTATTACGTCGCCCACGTACTCCTCCGGGGTGACTACTTCGACGGCCATAACCGGCTCCATGAGGACCGGGTCGGCCCTCTTCATCGCCTCTTTGAAGCCCATGGAGGCCGCTATGCGGAAGGCCATCTCGGAGCTGTCGACCTCGTGATAGCTGCCGTCGACGAGCGCGATTTTCAGGCCGATGACCGGGTAGCCGCCGATAATGCCGTTGTTCATGGCCTCTTCAAGCCCCTTTTCGACGGCCGAAACATACTCCTTCGGTACTACTCCGCCAACTATCCTGTCCTCGAACTCATACCCCTTACCCTCAGGCAGAGGCTCTAGCTCAAGTACGACGTGGCCGTACTGACCTCGACCACCCGACTGACGAATGTACTTGCCCTCGGCCCTGGAGGCAGTTCTTATTGCCTCGCGGTAGGCCACCTGCGGACGTCCCACCTTGACATCGACGCCAAACTCCCTCTTGAGCCTGTCGACTATGATCTCAAGATGCAGCTCCCCCATGCCGGAGATGATCGTCTGTGAGGTCTCCTCGTCCGTGTGTGCGTGGAAGGTCGGGTCCTCCTCTGAGAGAGCGGTAAGCCCTTTGGTCAGCTTTATCTTGTCGTTCTTCGTGGCCGGCTCAACCGAAAGATGAATGACAGGCTCGGGGAAGACGAGGTTCTCGAGCAGAAGCTGAGCGTTCTCGTCGCATAGCGTGTCGCCGGTGCGCGTGTTCTTGAGGCCGGGAAGGGCGACTATCATACCGGCCGTGGCCTCGTCGAGCTCTTCGCGCTTGTTGGCGTGCATCCTAAGGATGCGTCCGACCCTCTCTCTAGAGTTGCTGCTGGAGTTGTAGACCGAACCGCCTTTGGCCAGTGTACCGGAGTAGACGCGCGTGAACACCAGCCTTCCGACGAACGGATCAACCGCGATCTTGAAGGCGAGGGCGGAGAACTTCTCATCTACGTCGCTGTTTCTGAAGGCGTCGCCGCCTGTGGCTGTATCAACGCCCTTTACCGGCGGAAGATCCACCGGAGAGGGCAGGTAGTCAACCACGGCGTCGAGCAGGGGCTGAACGCCCTTATTTTTGAAGGCCGAGCCGCAGAGGACGGGGACAATCTTGAGGGAGATCAGAGCCGAGCGAATCGCTCTTTTGATAACGTCTAAAGGCACATCCTTGCCATCCAGATAGGCGCTCATTATCTCCTCGTCGTAGTCGGAGAGTATCTCCAGCATAGAATCACGCGCCGCCCTGGCCTCCTCGGCCTGAGCGGGCGGAATCGGAGCCGTGCGCGGATCGGTGCCGAGGTCGTCCATGTACAGGATAGCCCTCTGTTCGACCAGGTCGATAACCCCGATGAAGCTCTCCTCCACGCCGATAGGGATCTGGACGGGAAGCGGCCTGGCGCCTAGCTTCTCCCTGATGCCCCGGACGACATTGGCATAGTCGGCCCCTACGCGGTCCATCTTGTTTACGAACGCTATTCTCGGCACGTGGTATCTGTCGGCCTGACGCCAGACAGTCTCTGACTGCGGCTCGACGCCGCCTACGGCGCAGAAGACCGCGACTGCTCCGTCGAGCACACGCATCGACCTCTCCACCTCGACGGTGAAGTCCACGTGGCCGGGCGTATCAATAATGTTGACAAAATGATCGCGCCAAACACATGTAGTGGCAGCGGAGGTTATAGTTATGCCCCTCTCGCGCTCCTGGTCCATGTAATCCATCGTGGCCGAGCCCTCGTGGGACTCGCCCATCTTGTAGTTCCTTCCTGTGTAAAAAAGAATTCGCTCGGTGGTCGTAGTCTTACCCGCATCGATGTGCGCTGCGATTCCGATGTTGCGTATTCTTTTCATGTCGAGTTTTTGCATTTCCTACCACCAAGCCTCGTTTCGTACAGGCGTCGCACCGGCCTATTCAGCCGGCTGCCCCTTACCAGCGATAATGAGCGAACGCGCGGTTGGCCTCCGCCATCTTGTGAGTGTCCTCTTTTTTCTTTATGGATGCGCCTTCGTTCTTGTAAGCGTCCATGAGCTCCCTTGCCAGCCTCTCGGCCATCGGGATGCCCTTCTTGGCCCTGGCGTAGTTAAGCACCCAGCGTATGGAGAGAACCTGAGCCCTCTCCGGCGGGACCTCCACCGGCACCTGATATGTCGCTCCGCCTACTCGGCGGGGGCGCACCTCTACTAGCGGACGGACGTTCTCCATGGCCTTTTTGAATACCTCGAAAGGCTCCGTCTGCAGCTTGTCGCCGGCTATATCAAGCGCATCATACATGATCCGCTCCGCAGTGCTCTTCTTGCCATCCCGCATCAGGCTGTTGATGAACTTCGCCAGTGCGGGGCTGCCGTACCTGGTGTCCGGCATAGTTTCCTGTTTTCTGACATGCCCCTTGCGCGGCATAGGTCAACCCCTCCTCGTGTAAAAAGCCGCCGTACTCCCTACTTGGGTCGGCGGGCGCCGTACTTGGAGCGGGATCTCTTGCGGTTCTCCACGCCTCCACAGTCGAGTGTTCCCCGGACGATGTGATAACGCACTCCGGGAAGGTCCTTCACCCTGCCGCCGCGCACAAGAACAACGGAGTGCTCCTGCAGATTATGGCCGATCCCCGGGATGTACGAGGTGACCTCTATGCCGTTGGTGAGGCGAACTCTTGCGACCTTACGCAGAGCCGAGTTGGGCTTCTTCGGGGTCACGGTGTAAACACGCGTGCATACCCCTCTGCGAGCCGGATTCCCCTGCAATGCCGGGGAGTCGCTCTTCTGTCGCTTATCCTCCCGGCCGTGGCGTATCAGCTGATTGATCGTTGGCACGCAACTTCCTCCTTCCGTCTGTTCTTTCCGTTTCGTCCGAAGGGGGCCCCTGCCGTCTGGCCGGGGCCCGTCTATCCGGGCGAACTCATCTATGTCCTTATCCCCGCTGCGGACGCTCCCCGCGCAATCGCGCAGGCCCTTCCAAGAATGACCTTGCTGTCGACCCGCTCAACGGGAATGTTCGCGTTTCGCGCTTCCTCTTCGAGGCCGCTTATGACGGAGGCATCGGCATCCAGGGCTATAAAAACCTTCCGAAGTTCTCCAGCCCTGAGTAATCGCCGCACCTGCCGCTCTCCGGTAACCCTGTTCGGCACCGCGAGCTCGTTCAAAGGCAACAAAAACCCCTCCTGTGCCGGAAGCACCACGGCATAATATCAAAACAGGCTAGCAAATGTCAAGCCGCCGTCAGGAATTCTTGTCGGTCTCCCTGGTATAGGCCCTCTTAAAAACCTCGCCCTTCTCCTGGAAGCGCTCGACTCCGGTCCCCGCCGGGATGAGATGCCCTATGATAACGTTCTCCTTGAGCCCCTCCAGAGGATCTATGTCGCCCTTGACAGACGCCCCTGCCAGCACCTGGGCCGTCTGCTGGAAGGATGCCGCGCTCAAAAAGCTGTCCGTTGCAAGCGCCGCCTTGGTAATGCCGTGGACAAATGGCTTGACCTTGGCGCCCTCGCGAAGCTTCCTGACGAAGGTGACCCGCTGAATTATCTTCTTGTCGGCCTTTCTGTGTCCGCCGATCGGGCGCATGACCAGCTCCTTGATGCCAGGACGCGCTCCGTCCGTCAGGGCCGCATCCGCCGCTATCCTGTCGATAACCGCCTGGCCAGCCTCCTGGCCCGCCTCGGCGATCACCTCTCCGTTTACGTCTACCACCGGGTCGAGCAGGACTTTTCCGTACACCGCGCTCAGCAGCAGATCACGCATGAACCGGTCTCTCGACAGTACGCCCCCTTCTATCTCCACGGCTGCGATCTTCCCCTCGAGGATGCCGCTTATAATGCGTTCATCCACGAGCTGTGGAAGATCAGGGATTGCGTCGCCGTTGCTGTCTATGGCCCTGGTCATCGGCCTTCCCCACTTATCCTTGAGGCTTGCCTCGAGGATGTCGTGCAGGCTTATGCGCTCGACGGAGTGCCACACTGACACGTCTTTCACGTCTCGCTCCCTGCACAAAGCCGCGTCCGCGGCCGTGAAGATCCTGTCGGCTCTGGCCAGCAGCTCTCCGTCGACCACGATGTCCTCGGCCAGATAAGCGGAGTCCACCAACTTCTCGATGAGGGCCCCGTCTCTCACCAGCACCGGGGTGGGGTCGTTGGAGGTGATTATCGCAAGCCGTCCGAGGGTCAGCTCCGTCCCCTGGGGAATCTCCTTGCCGTCCTTCGAGAAAAACGGGGATATCAGTTCGAACCCTTCGAGCTGCTTTCTGAAGGCCGCCTCGCCCACTATCAGATTAAAATCAGCGCCCTCAAGATCCTTGAGTACGACGGAGGATAGCATCATCCCGGGTCGCAGTATGCTCCTGATGGCGGACTCGTCGAGCGGTTCGTTCAGCAGCTTCTGCACCGATTCGTCGATCTTCTGCGTTCCGACATCCTTCAGAGTCATGCCGGTGAACAGGCGGACCGCTTCGTCGATGTTTCTCTCGTTCTCCTTCAGAATCTTGGCCGTCTCGGCCTCTATGTCGTCCGTCCAGACCATGTCGCCCGCCACAAAGGAGGTATCACCCTCCTCGTTAATCCTGACGCGGTTTACAGGCGCGACCTTTCTTAGAATGACCTCTATGTGCTTGTTGCTTATCGAGACACCCTGCGAGCGGTAGACATCCTGTATCTCGTCGACCAGAGCACGCTGTACGGCCTCCACACCCTCGACCTCGAGAAGCTGCTGCGGATCGAAGTTGCCCTCTGTCAGCTTGGTGCTCTTATCGACCTCCTGCCCCTCCTCGACCAGGAGGTTCTGGTTGATGGGGATGTTGTGGGTGATCTTCTCCTCGACCTCACCCTCGCCGGAGGTTATTATGACCTTGCGCTTTCCCTCCATCACACGTATCTCAGAGACCTTGCCGTCAAGCCCCGCCAGAAAGGCGACCTTCTTCGGACGCCTGACCTCGAAGAGCTGCTCGATGCGCGGCAGACCCTGGGTGATGTCCTCTCCCGTGAGGCGAACACCTCCTGTGTGGAAGGTGCGCATCGTGAGCTGAGTGCCCGGCTCTCCGATCGACTGGGCAGCTACCACCCCGACCGCCTCGCCGAGCGGGACTTCCTTCCTGGTGGCGAGGTCCATCCCGTAGCACATCTGGCATATCCCGTGGCGCAGAGCGCAGCTAAGCGGGCTGCGCACGTGGACGGATTCTATGCCCGCCTCTTCCATGGCACGGGCCTTCTCCTCCGAGATGCACTCGCCGGCGGCCACCATGAGCTCTCCCGTCTCCGGGTGGGATATGTCACGCAGAGAGGTCCTGCCGTATATGCGCTCGGACAGCGGTATCATAACCCTGTTGTCCTGTATCAGCGGCTCTATGACTATCCCCTGGTCGGTGCCGCAGTCGTGCTGGGTTATTATGAGGTCCTGCGCGACGTCGACAAGGCGGCGCGTCAGATAGCCCGATTTCGCCGTCCTGAGCGCGGTGTCGGCAAGCCCCTTTCGCGCGCCGTGGGTGGAGATGAAGTACTCGAGCATGTTCATCCCCTCGCGGAAGTTCGCTGTGATCGGGTAGTCGATTATGCGCCCGGAGGGGTCGGACATAAGCCCTCTGATCCCGGCCATCTGCCCCATCTGGCTTCTGCTGCCCCTGGCGCCCGAGTCTATCATCATGCGTATGGGGTTCGTCGGGTCCATATGGT
>JBAYOX010000108.1:0-6041 GCA_041678025.1 Aminobacteriaceae bacterium | reverse complement strand
TGGAGAGAACCGAGGGCTCGCTCATATCAGCTCAAGCGGGCTATTATCCCTCCCTTGACCTTTCGGGTTCATCTACCCGCAGGGAAGATAGCGGAAGCAGCCCCGAAAGAGTGAACAATGTTGCTGTCACTCTCTCCCAGACACTCTATGCGGGAGGAACCATCCACGCCGGCAAACGACAGGCGCTTGTCGATTCGCAGAAAGCGGGCGAGGAGCTTGGCTATGCCATGGATACCGTGACGCAGGCGGTCTGTAACGCATGGTATGGCGTGCTGCAGAAAGAGGCGGATTTGCGGACGGCGGAGGAGGCGTCTCTGTATTACGCAAATGCCTGGATGGATATAAAAAAGCGGGTGGAACTGGGCCTGTCAACCAAGCTGGAGCTGGTACGGGCGGATCAGGAGCGTGCCAGTGCCGAGGCGGATCTGAGCAGCGCTAAAAACGAACTCGCAAAAGCCAGGATATCCCTGTTGACACTGCTTCGTATCGACCCGGAGACCGAAGTGGAAATTGATGGAAGACTGGAAATGGTCGAAGTTGAAGGGGATGTAAAGCTCTCGATTGAGACAGCTCTTTCCAGTCGTTCCGATCTTCAGGCTCTGATATCGGAGGAGGCGTCCAGGAAAGAGGCTGTCGATATTGCGGAGGGAGGATTGAAACCCACGGTGAAGCTTGCTGCCTCCTACGAGTTCAATGATACTTCATCGAGCTCTGCGTCAAGTAACGCTGATGAGTGGGTAGCCAAGCTTACAGTGAATATTCCCGTCTCCGATGGAGGGTATACAAAAGGACAGGTAAAAAGTAAAAAGGCGCTGCAGGAACAGGCACAGCAGTCGATAGAGCAGAAGAAGGACGCTATCAAGGAGGAAACCCTCTCCGCCTGGATGACCCTTGTAAGTTCTGTGGAGACAACCGAAGCTGCGAAAAAAAACGTCGACCTTGCCCGTGAAAGCCTCCATCTGGCCGAGGTGGGCTACCGCGAAGGGGTTAACACGCAGCTCGATGTCCTCCAGGCCAGGACATCCCTTACGGAAGCCCTGCAGAAGCTGTCCAGTTCGCTGAAAGAACATAATCTTGCGTTTGTCGCGCTCCGAATGGCCGAGGGAACACTGACGAGAAACTTTGAAGGGGGAGAATAAAAATGAGAAAGAATCGGAGGAATAAATTTTTCAGCATGAAGGGTTTGGTTATGATTCTCCTCGCTCTTCTCCTTCTGCCGGCGCTGTCTCTTCTCCGCTCCACGGCTTCCGAACCCTCTCTGGAAGTGATAGAGGAGGAGAATCCTTCCGCCGTCAGGATAACCATAGTGGAAGCGGAGCGCCGTCCGGTCATCCGCGCGGGCCTTACCTCTTCCGCCACGCTTGAGGCTAAAGAAAGCGTCGTCCTGTACGCCAAGGTCTCCGGAAGATTGCAGGAGATGCCTGTCTCCCAGGGAGATATTGTCAAACAGGGAGCTGTTGTGGCCGTCATAGATCACCGCGACCAGGACGCGCAGGAGAAAGCGCTGGAAGCTCAGGTAAACGCGGCGAAGGCGGCGGCTGAACAGGCGAGGGCGCAGCTGGAGAGCGCGACCAAGGAAAAAGAAAGGTACGAACGTCTGCTTAAAGAAAGCTACTCTACTCAGCAGGAGCTGGACAACAGAGTAACTACATATCAGTCCGCAAAGGCGGCGTATAACCAGAGCCTTGCGACAGTGAAGCAGCAGGAGGCGAATCTCTCGGCTCAGAAGGTAGCCAAGTCGGAGTATATTCTTCTCTCCCCAATGGACGGGGTTGTGCTGAAGGACTTCTCCCTGGTTCCCGGAACCATGATATCAACCTCCACTTCCATCGCCGAGATCGGAGATATGCGGACGATGAAGGGAATCGTCCAGCTGTCCGAACTACAGGCTAACAAGGTCTCAAAGGGCATGAAGACGATCATAACCGGCGACGGTTTTCCCGGTTTGGAGTTTGAGGGAGAGGTGTCTCGCATCAGCCCTTACGTTGATACCTCGACCAGAACTCTGCAAGTGGAATTCATGACGGACAACAATCCATCCGGAGGAAGACTCAAGCCGGGAATGTTCGTATCGGTCCTGTTCGTGGAGGTTGAATCACACGACACCCTGGTTGTTCCTTCAAACGCTCTGCGGGATGATAACAGGGTTTTGGTGGAAAACGACGGTGTGGCGAAGGAGAAAACCGTTGAAACCGGGCTGATATTTTCTGATATCGTTCAGATAATTTCAGGACTCGAAGAGGGGGAGCGCGTCATCGCCGGGGGGAAAAGTTTGAAGGACGGGGACAGGGTCATTGTGGAGAAATAGGAACTGGTAGTATGTCCACTTCAACAAGGATGAAGAAAGAAGAGAAGATCACGCCGGAAGAGGTTGGAGAGCGGACAATTCCGGTCAGAGTAAGCCGCTCGCTGTATTCAGATGCCCGCAGGACGGCTCGCGCAGAACAGAGGACAATTGCCGGGCAGATATAATGCAGGATGCTACTGCGGAACGAAAGATGGATAAATTAAAAAGCGCCGATCAAAAAATATAAATCTCACTGAATGATGTTATAGAATCTCACTGAATGGAGTATGATGTGTTTGAGGTGAGGCACATGAAAAAAAACGATTATCGCCCACGTGTTATCGACAGACGCGTTGAAGAATACTTGTCCGCATTTGGGGCGGTCTGCATAGAGGGCCCAAAGTGGTGCGGCAAGACATGGACTTCTTCTTATCACAGCAAAAGTGCAATTCTGATCGGCGACCCCGCCGGAAATTTTCAAAATAGAAAACTGGCGGAGCTTCAGCCCTCTCTTGTACTGGAGGGCGAGACTCCGCGGCTGATTGACGAATGGCAGGAAGTTCCGCCCCTTTGGGATGCCGTCCGTTATCTGGTGGACGAGCGCGCCGCAAAGGGGCAATTCATCCTCACCGGCTCGGCGACGCCTAACCATAAGGGCATCTTGCACAGCGGAGCCGGACGTATTGCGAAGCTGCGGATGCGTCCCATGTCGCTGTACGAATCCGGTGATTCGACCGGCAAGGTCTCGCTCCAATCTCTTTGCCGCGGAGAGTTCACGCCGGTTATGACTGGCGAAGTCGACCTTAAAAAACTCAACGACCTCATCATACGCGGCGGCTGGCCCGGAAATCTCGGCCTTGCCATAAAGCAGGCGGCCTTACTGCCTGCTGAGTACCTGAACGCCATTGTGGACGATGATGTTTATCGCATCGACGGCATCAAGCGCGATACCACAAAGATGCGTTTGCTGCTGCGCTCTCTTGCTAGAAACGAGAGCACGACGGTGACCAACAAGACTCTGCGCAGCGATATCAAGGCTATTGACGACGAGGATATCGACGCTAACACAGTAGCAGCGTATCTCGACATTTTCAAGCGGCTGTTCATTACAGATAATCAGCCGCCGTTCTCGGAAAAGATTCGTTCTTCTGTCCGCGTCAAGCAGGCGGAAAAGCGCCATTTTGCCGACCCGTCGCTAGCCTGCGCGCTTCTACAAGCGACACCGGAGGCATTGCTGGGCGACCTTGAAACGCTTGGCTTCCTGTTCGAGGCGCTGTGCGAACGAGACTTGAAGATTTATGCGGAAAGCTTCGGCGCAAATCTCTACCATTATCAGGACTATTCCGGTCGGGAAATCGACGCCGTCATAGAACTGAGCGACGGCAGTTGGTGCGCTTTTGAAATAAAGCTGGGGGCAAACCAGATTGATGCAGCGGCGGAAAACCTGATTAAAAACCGCGACGCAATTGCCCGCGATGAAAAGGGCAAGCCTCCTGCCGTCCTCTGCGTCCTGTGTGGACTTGCCAACGCTGCATACCGTCGAGCAGACGGAGTTTTTGTTGTGCCGATTACAGCGTTGAAAAACTAAACTTGTTGCGATGAAAAAGTAAACAGTCGGTGGTGATGGTGATGATAAGTTTTGAGCAGTATGAACGCGCTTTGGAGCGGTACAGAGAGATGCTGCTTCACTGGAAAAAAGCCGAAGAAGATGCGCAAGGCGCCGCCATTGTCCGGGAGGCCGCAAGGGAGGCTCTGATTCAGCGTTTTGAGTATCTGATAGAGTCCTCGTGGAAAACATGTAAGAGGCTTCTTGTGGAGACGGAGGGGTACGACAGAGAAGTAGGGCCAAAGAGCCTTTTTCGGCTTGCAGGAAGCCTTGGCATGCTTGACGCGGAAACCTGGATAACTTTTTGGGACGCCAGCCTCGGCACTTCACACGACTATAGCGAGGAGAAAAGCGCCATGTTGCTCTCCCATGCGGATAATTTGGAAAAGCAGGCGGCTCTTCTTCTTGATGCCATGCGTCTTAAAGGGGCGTCGACCCCAGGGAGCAGAGAATGAAGGATCGTCTGGGCATTAAAGAAAAACACCTGACGACGTTGCTGCGAATCCTGAATGAGCATGTGCCCGAGTGGGAGGTATGGGCCTTTGGCTCCCGGGTCTCGGGGCACGCCCATCGAGGCTCTGATCTTGATCTGGTTCTTGTTGGGCCGGAGCCTGTCCCGATAGAGAGGCTTGGCGCTCTCCTGGGCGCTCTTGAGGAGTCCTCGCTGCCCTTTTTTGTCGATGTGCTGGACTGGTGTGGGATTCCGGCCTCTTTCAGGGAGAATATCGAAAAAGAGAGGATTCTTCTTAAGAAGCCAGCCTGAAAGAGTGCCTCTTACGTTGAGTCCTGTCTATTTTTCAAATCGCTTTAGCATGGCGCTGTAGAAGTCTTCTAAATCTTTAAGCCTGTGAGCCAGGATGGATTTCAATATTTCGATGTCCAGCGCCTCGTAGTCGTGTACGGCGATATTTCTGAAGCCCGTCATTTTTCTCATCTTCTCCGTTAGCTGATCATCAATAATTCCGGCCTTTTGCAGCAGGGTGAAGTTGCCGGCGGCGATCTCGGGAATGCCCAGATGCTCCGAGGCTGCCCCGTGAGCGGCCATGTCGATGGCAGCCTGAACCGCCCGCTGGAGGTTGAGGACAAAAATGTCCTGCTTGTCTATGTTCTCAAGGCTTTCAGGATCAAAGCCGGTGGCCTCTGCGATTCGCGCCAGGCATCTCTGGATTGTCGCCGCTTTCAACAGAATCACATCCCGGTCAGCCATAGATTCTCCTCCTCAGCACAGCCTCTTCCAGAGGGGCGATTATTCGCTTGAAATCATGGTATTCGTTGACGGTCCTGACGAAAAACCCCTCGTAATCTCTCTTCGTCCCAAGTATTTGAATTCCCGTTTTCAGAACCTGCATCTTTATTATGGGGCCCGCGCTGTTCAGGGAGATCAGGTCGGCATCCCGCCTCAGATGCTCTTCCAGGCTGGTGCGCAGGTCCACTAGTTCGAGGGAAGAAGGTGGTGCGGCAAAAAGAACCGCCACGTCCGCATCGCTGTCGGGACGTGCAGTCCCACTGGCCATGGAGCCGAAGAGGAAGACAAGGCGGATGTTATCGTCCCCCTTGAAGAAGGTTGTGATAGCCTCTCTCACAGCGTCTTGCAAAGCTCTCTCTCCCTTTAACCTATTATGTCCGTAATTATACACGAGCAGAAACGCCCCACAGGCCGAAGGCCTGCGCACGTCACGAGCTTAATCCCCTATTCCCTGCCAGTTGCATGCTAGAATAATGAGTAAAAGAAAACGCTTTAACGGCGCTGTCCGTTCTGTTGGAGGGAGGAGCTTATGATGACAAAGAGCGTGCTTGTGCTGCTTGAGGAGGGGAGGCGTTGAGCGAAAGGGGCGGGGAGCCCCTGGCCGCCTTGCCTTCAGGAGCGGCGGGGTGCTGACGGGCGGCAAGGAGGCGGCGCTGAAGGAGTATTTCGGTTTCGACGCCTTCAGGACCGGTCAGGAGGAGGTAATCGACTCCCTTCTTGAAGGGCGCGACGCGGTGGGGATAATGCCCACCGGCGCAGGAAAGTCGCTCTGCTTTCAGATCCCCTCCCTGATCTTCGAGGGTGTCTCCCTTGTTGTATCGCCGCTGATCTCCCTTATGAAAGACCAGGTGGGCGCCCTTCGCCAGTCCGGCGTGGCGGCGGCCTATCTGAACAGCGCGCTG
>JBAYOX010000107.1:0-6097 GCA_041678025.1 Aminobacteriaceae bacterium | reverse complement strand
GCACAGGCACGCGGCTGGTTTCTCCGTATCGCGGGAGAACTGGAGCTGTGTGGAGAGTGATCTGCAAAAGGCCCTGGCCTCAATGAAGATCGATGAGCCCACCGTCGCCGCTATCGCCATGGAGCCGGGGGATATTTCGATAGACGACTGGAAGGAGGCCTGCAGGCTGGGCCCCTTCGGCAACGGCAATCCCCCTCCGCTGTTCTTCATGCGCCGCAGTGGAGGAGAGCGCATGTTGCCGTTGGGGCGGGACAAAAAACATCTTCAGATAGACGCTTCGGGCGTTCGTCTGCTTGCCTTCTACGGCGAGAGCGACAGGGACGCGCTTACAGGGGCAGACGGCTGGGTTTACAGGCCGCGTCTGGACTGCTGGCGCGGCGAGGAGAGGCTTCAATATATTGTCGACTTCGCGGTCGTGTAGATGCGGCGCGTAGGTGTCGGAGGAAAGAATGGACCCGGTAAAGCTGTCCGAGAGCGTAATCGAGAGCAGAATCCAGCCTGAGCGATCCGCTGAGGAGCGTCTGACATCCGCCGACAAAAGCTCTGCGGCCGACGGCCAGGCTGTTCGCTCCGACGCGCCGGCTTCGCTGGACAGGAAGACCTCCGGAAAGCTTCGGGACAGCTACATAGGCCGCATTCCGGAGGAGGAGCGGGCGATCTCGGTCAAGTTCGCCTGGCACGAGCTCTGGTCGAAGGCGGTGACCTATCTCTCAAAGGACGAGCTGATGCAGCTCGGCGAGGCCCTGGTAATGGCGGGCGCCGCCCACAGGGAGCAGCGACGCTCCACTGGCGATCCGTACATCGTCCACACGATAAACGTTGCCTCCATACTGGCCGATATGCAGCTCGACAGCGTCACCCTCACAGCTGCCCTGCTGCATGACGTCCTTGAGGACACGGAGGTCACCATAGAGAAGCTGACGGCGGCATTCGGCCCGTCCGTGGCCACCCTTGTCGACGGGGTGACAAAGCTCGGCAAGCTGCCCTTCAAGACATTCGAGGACTATCAGGCGGAGAATCTGCGCAAGATGTTCGTCGTAATGGCCAAGGACATCCGTGTGGTCCTGATAAAGCTTGCCGACCGATTGCACAACATGCGTACCCTCGGCGCCCTTCGGAAGGACAAGCAGATGCGCATAGCGCGCGAGACTCTGGAGATCTACGCCCCGCTGGCGCATCGACTTGGCATATACCAGGTCAAGCGCGGCTTGGAGGACCTTGCCTTCAAATACTCCGACCCGGAGATGTACTACGAGATAAGGCGCAGGGTGAGGAGAAAACTCCCCGAGAGGGAGACGGTTATCAAGAAGGCGCTCGCCATACTTACAGCCAGGCTGGAGGAGGAGGGGATCCGCTGCAAGGTCAAGGGGCGGGCCAAGCACTTCTACAGCATCTACGAAAAGATGAACCGTAAAAAACTGCCCGTGGAGCAGCTGTACGACCTGCTTGCCCTCAGGGTCCTTGTGGACGACATCGCGGCCTGCTACACCGTGCTGGGGATAGTCCACACTATATGGAAGCCTATCCCCGGCCAGTTCGACGACTACATAGCCAACCCCAAGACCAATATGTACCAGTCTCTGCACACCACTGTGGTCGGCCCGGACGGGGAGCAGCTCGAGGTGCAGATACGCACCTGGGAGATGAACTCCCTTGCGGAGTACGGAATCGCCGCCCACTGGCGATACAAGGAGGGGGCGAGCTCCCTTGACGACCTCGACGCCAAGCTGAACTGGATAAGACAGGCTATCGAGGCCGACCACGACGGCTCCGATCCATCAGAGTTCCTGGAGCGGCTGAAGGATGACGTGCTGTCCACTGACGTATTCGTCTTTACGCCCCAGGGAGAGGTCGTCTCTTTGCCTAGGGGATCAACCCCCCTGGATTTCGCCTTCGCCATCCACACACAGGTCGGAAGCAGGTGCGTAGGGGCCATGGTCAACAACCGCATCGTGGCCATGGGGTACGAGCTCCAGAACGGCGACATAGTGAAGATCATCACGTCGCCGCAGGGCACCCCATCGCGCGACTGGCTGAAGATAGCGCGCAGCGGCAAGGCCAGGAGCAAGATACGGGCCTGGTTTCGCGCGATAGAGAAGTCCGAGAAGCAGGAGAAGACCCAGCGCGGCAGGGATCTGCTGGAGCGCGAGCTAAAAAGACGGGGGACTCCGGAGTACGAGGACTTCGACGAGATTCTTCAGCTGCTCAATAAGCTGGCCCGCGACATGCCCTACTCCAACGGCGACGAGCTTCTTGCGGCGATCGGCGCAGGCCACCAGAGCGTATCGCTGATAGCGCAGCGCCTGGCCGAGAAGACGGCCCGTGATGCGGCCCCGGTTGTCCAGTCCATCTCACCTGTCGAGCCGGAGAGGCACGTCTCCTTCGCCGGAGGCAAGGGCGACTCCGACGTCGTAGTCGAGGGGGCCGAGGGAGTGCAGGTCTCCCTGGCCAACTGTTGCGAGCCTGTCCCCGGCGACCCGATAATCGGCTTCTCCACTAGGACCAGGGGGATAACGGTACACAGGGGAGACTGCGAGAACGTGAAGAACGCCAGGGAGGAGAGGAGAGTCGAGGTCTCCTGGGGCAACACTAAAAGCCGTAAGTTCTCCGCCAGGCTCAAGATAGACGCCATCGACAGGAACGGGCTCTTTGGAGACGTAGTCCAGGCCATAGCCGCGGGTGATGGGGTCGTTACCGGCATAAAGGCCGGGGTCGTAGGCGGCAATATGGCTCGCATGAAGATGGAGCTGCGTGTCAAGGACCTGGAGCACCTGTACAATATTGTGGCCAAGCTTAACTCGGTCAAGGGCATGATTCAAGTGACTCGGGGGTGACGAGCAGGATGAGAGCGGTTGTACAGAGGGTCTCCTCCGCGAGGGTCCTCGTGGACGGAGAGGTTAAGGGCTCTATAGGGGAGGGGCTTTGCGTCCTCCTGGCCGTGTCGGATGATGACGGTGAGGGCGACGCGGACTGGATGGCGGACAAGACCGTCAACCTTCGCATCTTCTCCGACGACGAGGGCAAGATGAACAGGTCTCTGCTGGACATCGGGGGCGCTATGCTTGCAGTGTCGCAGTTCACCCTTTACGGTGACTGCCGCAAGGGGCGACGCCCTTCCTTTGTCGGCGCGGGCGACCCGCAGCACGCAGACAGGCTGTTCGAGGAGTTCAAAAAAGCAGCTGAAAAGAGAGGCGTGCGCGTCGAGAGCGGCGTATTCAGGGCAAACATGCTGGTGGAGATCGCCAACGACGGCCCGGTTACCCTTATAATCGACAGTTGACCGCCACGGAGCGGAGATGAAAGGAAGAGAGCTCTATGAACTACCGAAGATTTCTCCTGGGACCTCTTCAGACGAACTCATACCTGGTTTGGGACGGCGCGGGGCGCGGCTTCATGGTCGACCCGGCCGGAGACGCAGGAGAAGTCTTCGAGTTCGCCGGAGAGAATAAAATCTCAATAGAAGCGATCCTGCTGACCCACGGGCACCCGGACCACATAGGCGGGCTCGAATACGTCCTTGAAAGGGTTGACGCGCCAGTCTATATTGGCGAGGACGACGCGCAGATGTTGCGCTCGCCGGATCAGAAGACCGTGCGCTGGCTGGGGTACGACTTTAAGGGTTTTGATGGTTTCTCGGTCCTTCGCGACGGCGATGTGCTCTCCGTCGGGGATTTGACGATAAAGGTCCTTGGAACGCCCGGGCATACGCCGGGCTGTGTATGTCTGCTGGTCTCCGTCCGTGAGGATGAGGGGAGGATCCTTCTGTCCGGGGACACCCTGTTCGCCGGCAGCGTCGGGCGCACCGACCTCCCCGGAGGCGACTCCGATGTGCTCCGCGGATCAATAGCTCGCCTTGCCATGCTTTCCGGCCATCTGCCGGTTCTGCCCGGACACGGCCCTGAGACGACGCTGGACGCGGAGCGCAGGTACAACCCCTTCTGGCCGGAGGAGGGGTAGTGAGGCTTTCCTCCCTTCCCGTCGAGGAGAGGCCGAGGGAGAGGCTTCGACATAAGGGCGCCGCGTTTCTCTCGGTCCCCGAACTCCTCGCAGTTCTGCTGAGGACCGGTAGCAGGGGCAAGGACGTGCTCGAGCTCTCGGCGGACGTGCTGGAGAAGTTCGGCGACCTGAAGGGGCTGGTCAGGGCCTCCGACGAGGAGTTGATGGAACTTCCCGGCCTGGGGGACGCGAAAGCCTGCGTGCTACTTGCGGCGCTGGAGCTTGCGAAACGCCTCTCCCGCCCGGGAGATGGAGTTGCGGCTTCCGAGGGGTGGAGGACGAGAGTCGAGGGGCTTGCGGCCGAACTGGCCGACGCGGACAGAGAGTTCATCTTCGCGATACACACGAGGAGAAACGGCTCGGTCATTCAGGAGGACAGATTGTCCTTCGGGGGGGCGGAAGGGGCCTTTCTTGATGTAAAATATCTACTCAGGAGGTGCGTGAGGCTGAACTCTCACGGTCTGGTTCTGGTACATAATCATCCGGACGGATCGTTGCACCCGAGCGCGGATGATCTCAGGCTTACGGACTTTCTGTCTCGAAGGACGCAAATTCTTGGCATTGACCTGTTAGGGCATTTTGTCGTGGCCAACGGAGGGAGCAGGCGGATCGCTCTCGACGGGGAGCCCTGGAAAGCGGGGATGGACTCAGGTGTTTAATTTTCTTTCGGGTGTTTTTGGAGGCGATATTGGAATCGACCTCGGAACCGCCAATATCGTCGTTTACGTGAAGGGTAAGGGCATAGTCATCAACGAGCCCTCGGCAGTGGCAATCCGCAAGAGGCCAAAGGGTGGCACGACCGAGGTTATCGCCGTGGGCCGGGATGCCAAGGCCATGGCGGGCAAGACCCCCGGGGGGGTCTTCACCATCTGGCCGATGCAGGACGGGGTCATCGCGAACTTCGAGATGACCGAGGAGCTGATCAGGCACTGTCTGCGCAGGGCAAACGGCGGGAAGTCGTTTGTCTCTCACCCCAGGGTGGTGATCTCCGTGCCGGCGGAGGTGACCGAGGTCGAGCGAAAGGCCGTCATAGACGCCACGCTTGGCGCCGGTGCCAAGGAGGCCTACGTGATAGAGGAGCCTGTCGCCGCGGCCCTGGGGGTCGGCCTTCCGATACAGGAGCCCAGGGGGAGCATGATTCTCGACATAGGCGGGGGGACCAGCGAGGCGGGGGTGCTGTCGCTCGGCGGTATAGTCGTGACGAACTCGCTCCGCGCGGCGGGCAAGGAGATGGACAACGCCATCGTGGCCATGCTTCGCCAGCGCTACGCCCTTCTGATCGGAGAGACGACAGCCGAGGAGGTAAAGATTGCGATCGGGTCGGCCCTGCCTCTGGAGAAGGAGCTGGAGATGGCCGTCAAGGGGCGCGACCTGGCCGACGGCCTTCCGAAGGCTGACATTGTAACTTCTGTGGAGGTGCGCGAGGCGCTTGAGCCCATACTTCTTAGGATCGAGGACATGGTGAAGGTGGCGCTGGAGCAGACCCCCCCGGAGCTTGCGAAGGACATCGTCGACCAGGGGATCTTCCTGTCCGGCGGAGTCTCTCTCCTGCGCGGGCTTTCGGAGCGCCTGTCGAAGGCCATGAATACGCCTGTGGTGGTGGCCGAGGACGCGCTTTTCGCCGTCGCCAGAGGGGTGGGAAAGATCCTGGAGAACCTTGGAGACATGAAGAAAGTTCTCCTGTCGGTGGAGAAAGGTTCGAAATAATCGCCCCGGCCTCAGGGTTCGGAGCCAAACGTCATGATCGAAAAGCATAGCGAAAGAGAGTGGATCCACGGACTTCTGGCCATTGCCGCCAGCCTGCTTCTCCTTGCGGCAGCGCCGCAGAGGGGGCTGTTCAGGGGGGCCGTGGACATCGTCGGCGAGGTTCTGCGCTACCCCGAGTACCCGGCCGTCCTCATCGAGGGTACGGCCAGGGAGTTTGCCGTGTGGTTCGTGGACAGGAACGAGCTGCAGGAGCGGATGAACTCGCTGAAGGTCGAAAACGAGCGTCTGCGGCTTGTCTGGTCTATGGAGACTGCAAGGAACCTAAGGAGCGATCTGGACTGTTTCGAGGGGTATGCGCGGGTGACTGCCAGAGAGCCGCTCTCCTGGTGGTCGG
>JBAYOX010000106.1:0-6135 GCA_041678025.1 Aminobacteriaceae bacterium | reverse complement strand
GGCCGGCATACCTCCGACTCACAGAGGGGTCGCCGACTCGCTCACCCTTGTGACCGGCCACTCGGCGGGGGGGGCATCGCCTGACGAAGACCTCTGGCGTACCCTCGGCTCACTAGGAGGGACGAAGGCTATCTACATGGGCGCATCCTCCTGGAGAGTTCTGCTCCCTCTGCTGCTTCAGGGGGGGATGAGCCCCGACGAGCCGTGCTCCGCCGTGATATGGGGCGGGTGGGGAAGGTCTCGACTCGTATCCTTCCCGAGCCTCGACTCGATGAAAGCCCCAAGCCCATGCGTGCTCGCGCTGGGCGAGGCGGCGCGCTTGAACCTCGCCCCGGAGAGAGGGGTTCTTAACGGCCTGCAGGTCGCTGTAGTCCGCCCATTCCCCGAGAGCTGGGAGACCGCCAGGATCCTTGAATCTCTGGGGGCAGATGCCTACAGCATCCCGCTGCTGCGTCTGCAGGAAATTTTCTCCCCCGGCGACGCGGAGATGCTTGCCTCCGCGGACTGGGTGGTGCTGACGAGCCCCAGAGGGGCCGCCCTTCTGCCCGCCAGGATAGACCCTCGCAGGATTAGAGGGCGAATAGCTGCGATAGGGGAGGGAACCTCCGCCGCTCTCTCATCATTCGGGATACTGGCCGACTCAGTACCGGAAGAGGCAACGTCCGAGGCGCTGGCGGCGCTGCTCTCCCAGTCGGTAAAGCCATCGGAGCGGGTGGCCTTCTTCCGGAACGAGGCGGGCTCCCCCCTTCCGCAGAAGGCGGTGGCGTCTATCGGGGCTGTTCCGGTGGACATCGCTGCCTACAGGATGAGGCCGGCCCTCCCCCCCGCCTTTGACTCCTACGTGGCCATGTGGGAGGAGTGCGGGCTGGATGCGGTGGTATTCGGCAGCGCCGCACTGGCGGACGCATGGAGCGAGCTCGCCCCTCCCCCGCCCCCGGACGCATACCTGATAGCCTGGGGGAGGACGTGCGCCGAGGCTGTGAAGCGCCGTTTCGGCAGGGAGCCCATAGTCATGAAAAGCGCCGACGTCGAAGGTCTGACCGAGGCTCTGAAAACAGTTCAAAACAGGAGGTACCATGATGAAGATTGAACCTTCGCGGGTGCGGCTCCGGAGGCTTCGCGAGAACCGCCTGCTCGCGGAGAGCCTCAGGGAGGTCTCGCTGGAGCCGAGGATGCTGATACTCCCCCTCTTCGTAGTGCCAGGCTCCGGGCTTAAAACACCGGTGCCGGGTTTGCACGGGGTCGACCACTGGAGCGTGGATCGCCTGTGCGAGGGCGTCGACGACGCTCTCTCGGCCGGGATCTCCTCCTTCGTCCTGTTCGGCCTTCCGACGGAGAAGGACCCGACCGGTAGCACGGCATGGCGCGGCGACCAACCTGTACAGCGGGCTCTGCGTTCGCTGAAGGAGAGGTACGGCAAGGACGTCCATCTGATATCCGACGTCTGCATGTGCGAGTACACGGACCACGGCCACTGCGGCCTGCTGGCGCAGGACGGCAGGGTCGACAACGACCCCTCCGCCGCTATTCTGGGGCGCATCGCACTAAGCCACGCCCGGGCTGGCGCGGACACGGTGGCCCCCTCCGCGATGATGGACGGACAGGTGGCCGCGATAAGAAGGGCCCTTGACGAGGGGGGCTTTCAGTCGACGCCGATAATGAGCTACAGCACCAAGTTCGCCTCCGCCTTCTACGGCCCCTTCCGTGCCGCTGCGGGCAGCGCTCCCTCGTTCGGAGACCGCCGCGGATACCAGGCGCCTTCCACCAACTGGAGAGAGGCTATACGAGAGTCGCTACTCGACGAAGAGGAGGGGGCAGACATACTTATGGTGAAGCCCTCTCTGCTCTATATGGACATACTGGCCCGTCTCAGGGAGGCCACCCTGCTGCCGCTGGCCTGCTACCTGGTGAGCGGGGAGTACATGATGCTGCGGCACTCCATAGCAGCCGGGGCGCTAGACGAGGAGAGAGGGATTCTCGAGGCTCACTTTGCTCTGCGCAGAGCGGGCGCGGACCTGATTATTACCTACGCTGCCACGGACGTCGCGAGGCTTCTGAGGCGCTGAAACAGCATGGAGAATCCGAAAACGAAAGGGGGCCGATAGCTCTCCCACCGGGCGACTGGCAGATATCGCCGAAAGGCGACGACAATCAGAAAGGATGTGTAAATAATGAAGGAGAAGGAAGCGAGAAAAGCGAACCTGCAGGAGGCACTACTGACATTCGTCCTGCTAATGGCGATCATGGCGGCGAGCATAGTAATCTACGGGATAGACCCCCACATCCCGATGTTCTGCGGGGTCATCATAGCTGGGCTCATGGGATTGCACCTCGGGTACAAGTGGTCCGACCTCGAGGAGGCGATGATAGCCGGAATCAACCGCGCCATGCAGTCAATCATCATCCTGGCCATTATCGGCATTCTGATCGGCGTCTGGATGACCTCGGGCGTCGTGCCCGCGATGATCTACTACGGTCTGAACATACTTTCGCCGAGGATATTCCTGCCTGCGGCGCTTCTCATCTGCTCCATCACGTCGCTGGCCACCGGCACGTCCTGGGGCACGGCGGGGACCATGGGAGTAGCTCTGATAGGCATAGCCCACGGGCTAAACGTGCCGGTCGAGGTAGCGGCGGGAGCGGTGATATCCGGCGCCTACTTCGGAGACAAGATGTCTCCTCTCTCCGACACCACCAACCTTGCGCCGGCTATGGCCGGGACGGACGTCTTCACCCACGTCAAGCACATGATACCCTCGACCTTCATAGCCTATGCTATAACCCTGGCGGCCTTCAGCTACATCGGCAGCGGCTACGAGGTGGAGAGCGCCTCTCTCGACAACGTGATCGCGATTCAGAAGGGCATTCTGGACCAGTTTACCGTGAACCCGATCCTCATTCTCCCCCCTCTGATAGTCATAGTGACCATCGCGATGAAGATGCCCGCGATCCCCGGCATAGTCATAGGCATACTGTCGGCGGCGGTGCTGGCGCCGATCTTCCAGGGGGCATCCCTCGGCGCGATACTGGAGAGCGGCCACTACGGCTACGTGAGCGAGTCCGGGGTCGAGCTGATCGACAACCTGCTGACCAAGGGCGGCCTGGAGGGGATGATGTTCTCGATCTCTCTTACCATCATAGCCATGATGTTCGGAGGCATTGTGGAGCTAACCGGGCAGCTGGAGGTCATAGTTGAAAGGATCACCAAATTCTTCAAAGGTGTAATCGGACTTATATTCGCCACAGAGCTGTCGTGCCTGTTCAGCAACATGACCATGCCCGAGCAGTACATATCCATCGTCATACCCGGCCGTATGTTCGCGAAGAAGTACACTGACATGGGTCTTCACCCCAAGACGCTGTCGAATACCCTTGAGGCCACGGGAACGGTCACAAGCGCCCTGATACCGTGGAACACCTGCGGAGTCTTCCTGACAGGCGCGCTCGGCGTCTCCACGGCCCAGTACTGGAAGTGGTCCTTCTTCAACCTCTCAATGCCATTGGTGGTGCTTGCAATGGCCCTGTTCGGCGGCACGATCGCCTACATGACGGAGGAGGAGAAGAAGAGACTGGCCGAGACGGGTAGGGTCTGATCCCCGACCCTACCACAGCGCACGCCTCACAGGTAGCCGCCTCTCTCCGATATATCGGGAGGGGCGGCGTTTTTTACTCACTACCACCCCAGAACCACGGATATCGCGACGAGAGCGATGCTCAGCAGCATCAGAGCTATCAGGGTAAAGTAGTTCCAGAAGAAGAGCGAGCGCACCATCCTGCCCGGGAAGATCCCAAGCCAGAAGGCCAGATCCTGTCGAAGCACCCTGGAAAGGGCGGCCAGCATATTGCCGACCAATAGGGCCAGCAATCCCTGCGCCACAGTGAGGGTGTCGGCGGCTATTGCTCCTCCGGCAAGCCCCAGAGCCGCGTTGACATGGGCGAACGAGGCCGCAGCCACCGTCCATCCGGCGCTCGACAGAAGCGGAAAATACGCCCCCCTCTCCTGAAAGAAGAGCTGAATCGAAGGCGACAGCATGTAGGCCAGGGCGTAGACGGTGCATGCCAGGGGCAGGGTGAGCGAGAGAGTGCGCAATAGCGACATGCCACCTCTTGGAGGAGCTGAGGCATTAGAAGCCGTGAGCGGCGCATTTTCGCCGCCATGCGGGAGGTCGGCATCCGTTTTCGGATCAGGCGGCCTTCTGACCAGAAGAAGAAAGAAGACAAATCGGCAGAAGCTTCTCACCAGCACGATCAGAGAGAAGGCCGCGCCCGCAAGCCCTGCGAGCCCAATGGCGGTGGGTAACATGATCAGAAAGCGCTT
Source organism: Aminobacteriaceae bacterium (assembly GCA_041678025.1). Taxonomy (GTDB): domain Bacteria; phylum Synergistota; class Synergistia; order Synergistales; family Aminobacteriaceae; genus JAAYLU01. The sequence continues at coordinate 1,817 of JBAYOX010000106.1, read as the reverse complement.
CAGGTAGCCGGGGAAGGCCTGCATCAACGTCCCGAAGACCGCCTCTTTTTTTGTGACTCGCCCATCCCTGTAGGACTCCGCAACTATGGCGGCTCCCGCCCTGGCGGAGCCGATGCTGACGGCTAGGGCGAACAGAATATCCGGGTGGGTGCGAGAAGCGCTTTTTCCCTTGGGGAGCAGGAGGCACATAACCTTCTCTGGCACGGAGGCGGCCAGAAGCAGCTTGCCCAGCGCCAGTCCGGCGACCACGGTCAAGATGAGGGTCAGCTCCCCTCGCAACAGCCCCTGCCAGTCGACGGCGCTGCTCATATATGCCCCCTTTCAGACGCTCCAAGGCGTCCGCCCCTGTAGCTACCTCCAACGCAGAAGCTGCACCACGCTCAAGTACTCCCGAGATGGGACAAGGGCGTCGTCTCCCTCCACCACCCTCTCGTCCGGCAGGCCGGCGCGGTCGATCCTGACAACCGTCCTCCACGGACCGCTACGCTCGACAGCCGCTCGAAGGCCTTCGCCGAGTGCGGACGGCTTGTAGATCACCGCTGCGTCGGCTGCCGCGAGCACCGAGTGGATCCTATCGGACGGAGCAGTCCCGGGCACTATGCAGAGCGCCTCATCCGCAAGTGCGAGAAAGCGCCCCGCGCGGGACGATCCTAGCGAATGGGCCGACACCCCAGGGACGAGCTCCAGCTCAAGCCCCGGCACAAAACCTGCAAGTGCATCATACAGGTAGGCGGCGGTGGCGTAAAGGGCCGAGTCGCCGATGACCGGAAGCGCCACGCTGCACGCCCCTGACCAGCTGGGGCGCAGCCTTTCGAGCTCCGCGGCCAAGGCCGCTGCTCGTTCACCTTCGTCCCTTATCATCGGGAAGTGAACCGGCAGGGTCTTGCGCGTCGTGTGAACTCCGAGGATACCGCCCGCCACGCTCTCCCTGCCTCTCTCCGAGTACGGTATGAAGACGACGTCCGCCTCATCAATGACCCTCAAAGCCCGCAACGTCACCAGCTCCGGGTCGCCCGGGCCCAGCCCGACACCCCAAAATTTCATCTGGCGTCCTCCTCGTCAAAAATACCCCTCAGCCGCTCGACCGTCCCCCTCATGCGCAGCAGCGACGGCCTGCTGATATCCTCCTCCGGAATCAGTACTATCCTCGCACCCCTCAGGCCAAAGATCCAGGGGCGTGCCATTACCTCCTCCTCCGTAACGGGGTTCATGGCCCCCGTCTGGACGATGTAAATGTCCAACCCACCCTCCGCAAGCTCGAGAAGGCGCTCCTCTCCCCAGGTGGCGATGGAGCTTCCCTGGCGCAGCGGAGCGGCCTGAGCAGCCGCATTCTCCCCTCCCGCCAACGAAATGAGCATTGCGGCCCAGGAGTCGGGGGAGCAGGTTCGCACCCCCTTGCCCGAGGTCTCAAGAAAGACTTTGGGGCGTGTTTTTTCCATCGAATCCCCTCCCTCGATGGAGAGCAGAGCCTCTTTCCAGACGGTACCCCCGCCGGTGACTCCCAGGATCGACGACAATCGGCCAAGGTAGGACTCCATCGTGGCCGGAAGAGGCGGAGATAGAGACAGGACCGGCACTCCTCCCTGAGCAAGCGCCCTTAAGACCCCCTCGTTGACGGCCCCGGCGAGGGGCCGAATGACGACCAGGTCCGGAGCCAACGAGAGTATCTTCTCCGCGTCCGATCTGAGCGGAAGCCTTGGAAGCTCGGGAAATAAAGCCGGGTCGTCCCCCTCCGCCACTGCGACCAGACTATCCTCTCCGCCAAGGGCCAGGATATTCTCCGAGTGTCCCGCATAGAACGAGACTATCCTCTTCGC
>JBAYOX010000105.1:0-6319 GCA_041678025.1 Aminobacteriaceae bacterium | reverse complement strand
CATGGCAGGCGGGCGCTTTACAACTATCTCGGCGATATCCGGAAGAACGACCTCGGGGATAACCTCGAAGGTAAGGAGCACCTCAACGGGGGCACCCTCCTCCATCGTGTCGATTCTCACGTTGGGCTCGTCGATCAGATCCAGGTCGTAGTCTTTCACGACTTGCCGAATTGCCTCGGGCAGCATATCCTCGACTGCCTCCGCATAAATATCCTGTCTGCCAAGGCGCATCTCAAGGATCTTTCGGGGAACGTGCCCTTTGCGAAAACCGGCGATGTTGACCTTTGAGGAGAGCGTCTTAACCGCCTTTTCGACCCCCTTTATAAACTCTTCCGCCTCTAGGATGAGTTTAATGGAGACGATATTGCCCTCCTGCGAGATGATCTCTGACCTCATACCAATCGCAACCCCTTTCAGCAAAGGCTTACTGTATTTCAACCAGTTGTATATTAAAAATCTCGTTCATTCAATAACGAGAAATTATGCGGTAGGTATTTTACACGGAAATACTGCATAAAGCAAAATGCTCGAGTGAATGCTTTGTGAAAGGCGGACTGGCTGATAGTTCGCGGTCGTTGCGGAAAACCATTTCACCGGGGCGAAAGGCAAATATAAGGGGCAGCGGCTAACCGCTGCCCCTGAAATAGTCGTCCGCGTAGAGAAGTTACAGCTTCACGACGTTTGCGGCCTGATCGCCCTTCGATCCCTGAGTGACGTTGAAGGAGATGCGCTGTCCTTCGTCGAGAGTCTTGAATCCATCTCCCTGAATTGCACTATAATGAACGAAAACGTCGTTCCCATCGTCGCAAGTTACGAAGCCGTAACCCTTTGTTGCGTTGAACCACTTAACCGTACCCTGAGTTGTCAAATCTGTTCCTCCTAAGCTTGATTGCTTTGCCGACTCAGTCGACCAGATGATGATACTTGCAAATGAATACCGTGTCAAGTTAATCCGCGGAGAAAATTATAAAGGTTTTCTCGCTCCTTCTTACTCAGGCGGACCCCTTCAATATATCCCTGAAGAAACGCGCTACCAGCTTCCCGGTCGTCTCCTTGCGGTACTCCGGAGACGTGCGGGGCGAGACAGCCTCCTCCGCCAGCTTTCCTGACTCTCTTGCCAGCTCATCCGTCAGAGTCTTCCCCACGACGAGCTCGCTTGCTTTTTCGAGGAACAACGGGGAGGGGGACATACTGCCCGCGTACAGCCTGCATACTGTCACCTTCCCGCCCTGGACTTCAGCCGCGCACGCAATGGAGATGCGCGAGATCGCCAGAGCCCGCCTCAACCCCACCTTGCGGAAGAGCTGGACATAGTGCTTCGCCGCCAGTGGGATGCGGATAAATGAGATCAGCTCGCCCGCTTGTAGGGCGGTTGTGCGGTACCCGGAGAAGAAGTCGCCGATCGAGATCTCCCGCAGACCGGCCTCGCTTGCTAGGAGAAGCCTGGCTCCGAGAGCCATTAGCGCAGGGGGGGAGTCGGCGGCTGCGGAAGCGGTCGCTATGTTTCCCCCTATGGTTGCCCGGTTCTGTATCGCGGGGGCACCGACCTGCGACGCGCAACCAGCGAGCATCGGGGCGATTTCAAGTACATTCCGGTCCCTGGCAATCTCCGCAAACGTAACTCCTGCGCCGATTTCAAGCCAGTTACCAGAGAGGCGAATCCGCCTGAGTTCGTCAATCCCGTTAATGTCCAGCACAATCTCCGGAGAGGGATGCCCTTTTTTCTCTATATCGACCATCAGGTCGGTTCCGCCGGCAACAGGCGTTATTTCGCCCGCATGTTTGGACATAACTGCGAGCGCCTCCTCCAGGGTCTGCGGCAAAAAGACGCTTCTTGCTTCCTCATCCGTAACGGAGAAGTCGATTCGTCCACACCTTTCAGCATCAACCCCTGGAGAGTAGCCTTTTTCCGCCGCTGTCTCCACCGCATCCACAATGGACTCGTACCCTGTGCAGCGGCACAGGTTCCCCGCTATACCGGCCCGTATCTCCTCCCTGGTGGGGCTGGGGTTGTGCGCCAAAAGCGCCCTCGCGGCCATAACCATGCCCGGAGTGCAGAAACCGCACTGTACCGCTCCCGAGTCCATGAAGGCCTGTTGCAGCACGTCGGGTTTACCATCCCTGGCCAGTGCCTCGATTGTCTCCACTCTTCTTCCCGGAAGCTGAAACGCCGGTACCATGCAGGAGTTTACCAGGCGTCCGTCGAGAAGCACCGCGCACGCTCCGCACTCCCCCTCGCCGCACCCCTCTTTTGCGCCCATCAGGCCCAGGTCCTGGCGCAGTATATCCAGCAGCCGCCTCATAGGAGGGGAGTCAATAACACGTGTTTTGCCGTTTACGATACATTCGAACTTCATCTCTACTCTCCTCCCCGCTTTTCGCGCCGCAGCAGGGCGTGTAGTCGGTCGCTTGTCAGAGGCAGCTCGGTAGCGAACACACCAAGGGCGTCATCCACAGCGGCGGCAAGAGCTGGAGCGCCTCCGTCCATGGGCAGTTCGCCAAGCCCCTTTGCCCCCCACGGGCCGTACGGGGACGGTGCCTCCGCTATCTCGATATTAAAACCCGGTGCGTCGACAGCGGTAGGTATGATATAAGTGGATACGCTGTTGTTACGATAGCGCCCTCTCTCCATCTTTACATCCTCCATCGCGCCCCATCCGAGGGCCTGCAGAGTACCCCCGGCCACCTGTCCCTCCGCCAGCATCGGATGAATCGCCCTCCCGATCTCTACGACCGATGTCACCCGAGGTGTCCTTAATTCAAGGGTATCGGAGTCGATCTCGACCTCCACCACGTCGCAGGCCCACGCGTAATCCTTGTAGGCGTCGCCTTTATACTCATTCTCGTTCCACTTGCATTCCGTAGGAGGATCGTAGGAGGCCTCTCCCTTGAGGGGCTTTCCTCTCTCTCTCTTGTAAAGTGCCGCAAGTTCCTCGAATATGCCGAGCTCTTTATCCCCGGAGTAAAGCCTGCCATCTCTCCACGTGACGGACTCTGGATTTACGCCGGTCTTTTCACAGATAAAAACCGTCAGCCTCTCACGCATATCCGCGGCGGCATCCAGTAGTATCTTTCCCACCATCATCGTTGTACGCGACGCGACTGTGGGGCCGCTGTCCGGGACGCGAGATGTGTCCGGGTTGGGGTGACGCACCCTGTCAACGGGAAGAGCGAGCACCTCCGCCGCGATCTGAGGCAGTACTGTAGCCGCACCCTGACCCATCTCAGTGCTGCTCACTAGAATGTCGACCAGACCGTCGTCCGCAGCCTCGACGGCGGCTCGTCCGGCGATATTCTCCTCCCCGGCACCTGTGAACCCACCTCCGTGCATGAACAACGAGAGCCCTACGCCACGCAGGACGCGCTCGTCTCCTCTTACTTTTTCGTGTTTCTCCTCATAGTCGGAAAGAGCAAGCGCTCTGTCGAGCACCAGCTCCGCGTGCGCAGATCTCAGCTGCTGGCCACAGGGCAGGGTGTCGCCCGCCCTCAACAGGTTTCTTCTCCTGATCTCGACCGGGGAGATGCCCAGACGACGGGCTATCAGGTCCATCTGACGCTCCATGGCGAAGATGGTCTGAGGAGCGCCGAAGCCCCTGAAGGCACCGTTTGGCGCGGTGTTGGTGGCAAGAGCCCTGCCCCTCACCCGTGCGTTTGGAAATCTGTAAGCGCTCCATGCGTGTAGCACTCCCCTTGACAGGACCACCGGGCTCATTGTGGAGAAGGCACCCCCGTCGAAGAGTATGTCGATCTCTGCGGCCACGATCTCCCCGTCGCGGGTCACGCCCGTCCGGTGGTGGATGATCGATGGGTGACGCTTGGTAGTGACCTCCATATCCTCCCTGCGTTCGAGGATGAACCTGACCGGCCTGCCGCTCTTCAGCGCGAGCAGCGCCGTCTGAACCGCTATAACAGAAGGATAGTCCTCCTTGCCTCCGAACGCTCCTCCCGTCTCCGTCTGCCTGAGGACGACCATTTCGAGGGGCAGCTTCAGGGCGTGAGCCAGAGCTCGGGCGACATAGTATGGGCATTGAAGAGATCCCTCGACGGTCACCCCTCCACCCGCGCCCGGCCTGGCAAGCATCCCGTTTGTCTCCAGATAGAGATGCTCCTGGTGATGGGTGCTGTATGTCTCCTCAACGATAACGTCGGCTCCGGCGAATGCACCCTCAATATCTCCGTGTTCGACGAGATAGCTGGCCTGAACGTTGTCATCTCCCCAGATCACAGCCTTCCGCTCAAGCGATTCCTCCACCGTAAGGACGGGAGGAAGCTCCTCCAGTTCGGGGTGAAGCGAGGCCAGAGCTTCCTTCAGCGTGCTTTCGTCCGGTGCGGCGACGAGGGCGATCGCCTGACCGATATAAGAGATCTCTCCGTCCGCAAGTATCGGATAGTCGTCCTTTACCATGTGTATTTCATTCGGGCCGGGCAGGTCGCTCGCGGTTACGACAGCAACTCGGGACCAGTCGAAAGCGTCGTTGCGAACTATGCCCTTCAGTATGGCGCGAGGGGTCTTGCTCCAGAGGGCACCACCCACCCACGCCTCTGCGCATGGAAGATCGGCCACGTAACGGGCGCTGCCGGTCACTTTAGCGAGGGCGTCGTGTCTTGGCACACAGGCGCCAACCACGTTCAGCCTTTCAGTCATTGGCATGCAGCCTCCTTAAAACAAAGAATGTGCATGAAGCGGGCACCCGGGGCAGGATGATCCCCGAGCGCCCGTTTACCTTAGATCCTCTGCCAGAGCTTCTGGGCCAGCGCCCTGCTCTCGGCCATTATCTTATCCTCGTCTATGTGAAGGAGCTTCCTCTCGTCCATGAGCACCCTGCCGTTGACGATCGTTGTGTCGACGTGCCTTCCTCCGACGCCGAACAGCAGGTGTCCGTTCACATTCCCTCCGTGTAGCGGAGTGGGAGGGTTGTAGTCCATGATCACCACGTCGGCGTATGCGCCCGGCTTCAGGACTCCTACCTCCCCGTCGATATGACGGTTCATGATGGTCCTGTTGTTCTCGAACAGCATCGTCGGAGGCTCCGCCCATGCGGCGCTTGGAAGTTTGGCTCCGTGCTTGTGCAGGCAGTTGGCCACCTTGTACGACTCGAACATGTCTGCCGTGTATCCGTCTGTGCCCAGCCCCACCATGACGCCCTTCTCCATCATCCTGAGCACCGGGGAGAGCCCGACCGCGTTGCCCATGTTCGACTCGGGGTTGTGCGCCACCGCAACCCCGGACTCCTTCAGAATATCTATCTCCGACTCGGAGATATGAATGCAGTGTATGGCTATGCTCCCCGGGTGGAGCATTCCGTGCTTGTGCCAGCGCTCCACCACACCCAAGCCGTACTTGGCCCTGCTGTCCTCGAGGTCCTCGACCCCCTCGGCAATATGCATATGGTAGCCGGAGTCAAGCCCCTCCATCCGTCTAGCACTCTCATCGAGGGTCTTGTCCGAGACTGTCATAGATGCGTGGAAGCCGAACAGACCCTTGATCATGTCGTCCTTCTTCTCAGCGCAGTACTTGATGAACTCAATATTCTCCGTAATCCCGTCGACTCTGCTCTGTTCGCCATCCCGGTCGGAGACCTCGTAGCAAAGATTGCTTCGCAGTCCGAGCTCGGAGGAGGCCTCTGCGATTTTGGTCAGGCTCCCTCGCACGGAGTAGGGGCTGGCGTGATGGTCGATTACCGACGTCACACCACACTTGATCTGGTCGATTCCTGGCCCCATCACACTGTAGTAGACGTCCTCCAGCGTAAGGCACTTGTCCAACCTCCACCACAGCCCCTCAAGCACGTCCGCGAAACTCTTGGCCGGAGGGCTGTCAAGCGCCATCCCTCTCGCGAACGTGCTGTAGTAGTGCATGTGGACGTTTATCAAGCCCGGCATCACCAGCCGTCCCCTCGCATCCTTGAACTCCGCCTCCGGGTTGGCCTTCCTGAGATCCTCCGTCCCTCCGACGGCCTTTATATGCGCTCCGTCGATTAGGACGGCCCCGTCCTCTATGACCCGATTCTCTTCATCTCGGGTGATAACCTTTCCGTTGCCGATCAGAATCACGCCGAACACCTCCTAAAGATTCATAACGTAGTAGGGGTAGCGGTCGAGAACAGCGTCCAGCATCGCGGCCATCTCGCGCGAGATGCCGGGCTCTCCGCGGCGCCAGGAGACGACCGATCCGTCCTCCGTGCGCACCCTGTAGAGGTCTCCCTCGACCCTGTAGAACCCCTTGTTCTCGCTGTCGTTGAAGTCCTCCTCCGTCCAGAAAAGGGTGGCCTTATCCCTGTAGGGGTCGCCTGTGTGCGGGCAGAATATGCCGCAGTTG
>JBAYOX010000104.1:0-6429 GCA_041678025.1 Aminobacteriaceae bacterium | reverse complement strand
TGTACTTTTCAACGATGCAACGTCTTCCCGCTCAGACGGTTGTCATTACCGGCTACCTTGAGCCGCTGTCGGCCCTTCTCTTCTCCGCGCTGCTACTGGGGGAGAGGATGACGACGGTTCAGATGATCGGCGCAGCTATGATACTTAGCGGCGCGATGTATGGCGAATGGGTCGGCATAAGGGAGTAGCCCTGGTAAAAACGAGGTTACTCCCTCTCCGGCGGCTTTTTAAAAAACTCGACTAGTTGCCGGTTCTGGTCCTGGGTGCCCACAACCCCGATATAATCTCCCTTGCTAAGGACGAAGTCGCCACCGGGGTTCGAGACCAGCTCTCCGTTTCGCCGCACAGCGACCACCAGCGCATTCAGGTTCTCCCTGATCTTCGACTCCTCCAGCTTTTTTTCAGCCGCCGGGTTCCCCTCGTGCACGTAAACCCACTCCAGAGCCAGCCTGTTTGTAGACGACTGAAGCCCGTTCATATCACCGTACTCGGGGAACTGCTCAAAGAGTGGGCCGTACATAGAGACACGCAGCGATTCAAGCTCCCTGTGCGCGGACGTGGCCTTTATTCCGAAGAGGGTGAGTGTCTGGCGCGCCATCTCTATCGAGGCCTCGAAATCGGGCTCCACGAAGTGACTGACACCGTGATTCTGCAGTATTTCAATGTCCTTCTCGTCGGCCGCCCACGCAAGTATCTGTACGTCGGAGTTCTGCCTGCGCACGGCGCGGATAGCCTCCACAGTCCCCATGCTCTCGGAGGTAGTGATAACCACCAGCTTTGCGTCGGCCGCCTCGGCCGCCTCCAGGACGACCTCCTGAGCGGGATCGCCTAACAGCATCGTCAGCCCCTGTTCCTTTCCTTTCAGAAACTCCGAGTGATTAGGCTCTATGATTACGTACGGAATGCCGAAGCGCGCCAGCAGGACTCCCAGGTGACGAGCGAGGCTCTTGCCGCCCGCCAGGAGCACGTGCTTTTTCAGGTGGCTCTGCGGAAGGTTGATGCTCTTTACCTTGGATGGCGAGCCTCTCCTCTTGATCAGGCCGTAGAGGGGGGAGACCAGGCCGGAGATAACAGGGCCGAAGATCATCGAAAGCACCACGGCGTTGAGTGCGATGGAGTACTCCGTCTTGCCCATGGCACCGGTCGTCACAGCGGACTGCAGTACTATGAAGGCGATCTCGGAGATCGGCGTCATGGTCAGAAAGGCCGCAAGTGGGATGACGTTCCGGAAGCCGAAGATGTACGTCAGCGCCGACAGAATAGCCCCGCGCGACAGGGTGGTCGCAAGCATGAGTATGATGGTCGCCACCGGGTGCGACGCAAGCACGGACGGATCCAGCAGCATCCCTATGGACACGAAGAAGAGCAGTGAGAACACGTCCCTCAGTGATGATATATCGCTGAGAGTCCTCTTGCTGTAGTCCGACTCGCTGAGGACAAGCCCCGCCATAAAAGCGCCGAAGGCGAAAGAGAGCCCGAAGGCGTAGGTGATATAGCCGATGCACAGTCCAAGAGCCGTAACGGACAGGATGAACAGCTCCTGCGACTCCCAGCCTGCCACGTACTTCAGCACCTTTGGAATCGCGCGCGAACCGGCGAAGACCATGACGGCAGTGAAGGCGAGGACCTTGAACACCGGAGAGAGGATGCCGAGGATTGAAAGCTCCGTACCCTGCAGGCCGATCAGGAGCACCATCAGGGGGAGCACCAGTATGTCCTGTACGATGGACATCCCCAGCATGACGCGGCTTGACAGTGTGCCGAGCTGCCCTCTGGACGCCAGCGTCTTCATTATGACCGATGTGCTGGAGGACACGATCGATACGGCGTACCACATCGAGGGTACCGTGCTCCAACCTGTTACGGCGCGCGCCAGGCCGTAGCCTATAAATAGGGTAAAAAATACCTGTATGGCACCTCCTCCGACTGTGACTCCTCTGATGGAGGCGATGCTTTTCATCGAGAACTCCAGCCCCAGAGAGAAGAGAAGCAGTGCCGCGCCTATCTCCGCAAGGCCGGCGATCTGCTCCGCGTCGGAGATTGATATGCCGCCCGTGTACGGGCCGATTATTATGCCTGCTATGATGTATCCGAATATGAGGGGTTGGTTAAGCTTGCGGGTGATGATGCCGCCGATCAGGCCGGCTGTGACGACTATGATTAGGTCTATTGCGATATCCATTGAGTTCTCCTTGATCAGTGTGGTTGGGTTGCATTATCGTACAAACTGGGTGGAATCGCAAGCCTGCGCCCGGGGAGGGGTTTTGAGGGTAGTGGCTCAGCACTCCTCTAGTGCCGGTCAAACGGAATATGGGGGCTGCGCGAATCGAGCCGCGCAGCCCCCTCTCTGTGCAGTCCGGGTCTAGTATCTGGACTGGAATACCTTTACAGTGAAACTCCCCTTGCCGTCGGTCGTCTTGAGCGTTATGTTCGCCCATCTGTCCGCGCCCGTCTCGTTCGGATCGACCGTTACGAATACATCCCCTGTCTGGTTCCCCACTCCCGATGTGGAGGATAGAGTGCACCACTCCTGGTCGCTCTCCGCGGTCCAGTCCCGCGCGGTGGCGAACTCGAAGCGCTTGTGACTCCCCTTGGCCTCGAAATCCACCCCGTTCCCTGCTATCAGCGGTGGGTAGATTAATGGAATTACGTATGTATTGTTGCCCGACAGCCAGTCCTCGTGCCTTACCTTGATGGCCTCGACCCACCAAACTAGCTGGTTCCCGTACGAGTTCCCGTTCCTCCATGCGAACCTGGATTTGAAGGCATTAACCGTATCGCGAGCCGCCGGGGCTATCTTCCACAACCACTGGTTGTACGGCTGGAAGGTGCTGCGCGATAACAGAACCGCATCGTGGAAATCGCCGATGTCGAAGGGGTTGCCTCCTGTGGGTTTGATCGTCGGACGGGGGAAGGAGTAGTTCCAGTAAGCGTTCGATTTGTCGTTGGAAGGGGCGGATTTGTTAGTTACTGTGCAATCGGTGACCACGACCGACTCCGACGACGAGAAACTGATGCCACCGGAGATAGCCATCGACGGTCCGGCGGGGGTTACTCCGATGTTGCCGCCCAGGTTCCACGAAAAGCCGCTGGTGGTGCTCGAGCTGCCGGTTGTCGTGGCGGGGGAGGAGTTCATCAGATGGATTGTACTGTTTTTGTTGTTGTAGTCAAACCAGTTTTCGAACTCGTAATTCACCATGTAGCCGTAGATTTGCGCAAGGTAACCATCTCCATGGTCTTTATTCACGTATTTGTTTGAAGGATTCAGTACCGCTCGTTGCTGGACCACGAACCAGTCGTAGTCGGTGTTGTTGGCCTCGTTGTACGAGTGGCAGGCGTAGATAAAGTAGTGCAACTGAAAGTTCTGGGAATATGCCGAGGCGTCGAAGGTGTGATGCTGCGCCTGGGCTATCTGGGTCAGGTCGTTGGTGGCGGAGGATATGGCGGCTTGGGCGTACTCCCTGGCGGTCTCCATCTCCCGAAGCCTTCTATCCTCGTCCTCGACGTACTGGACGAAGTTCCTGGCCTTCGTCTCGTTGAGCTCCTCCATGTCCGGCTCTTCGTCCGGCAGTTCCGGCTCCACCATGACGGGGTCGTCGGTAGAGCTGGACTCCGCGAGCAAGTCAGGCCTTACGTAGGCGGGGGTCACCCAGGTGAAGATGTCGGATTTTATATTGTCGCGCGGTCGCTTGTTGACCGCGAATATCTCGGCGCGCCTCTCCTCCTCGTCCGATTCCAGGATGTCGAAGTGGGGCGGCAGACCGATGTGTCCAAGAAACTCGTTCACCTGGTCGATGGAGGCATGAACAAGAACAACGAATCGTCCTGCTTCGTAGACCCTTCTTATCGACTCTACGTCGTCTTCGTTTGGCGTGAAGCCCTTGCGATAAGAGACGAAGAGCACGCCGTCCGTCGACTTGCCGTCGTAGGGAAGGAAGTATACACAACGCTTTTTCAGATTGGGGGCGAGTCCCTCTCTGACGTCGCCGATATAGTATGCCTTTTTGATGGCGGGCCCTTCGACCACAGGGTCGTCGTCGCCACCACCGCATCCGCCCATGAAGAAGACGGACAGCGCCAAAAAGATTACCGTGAAAAAAAGCCCGCCGAAATGCCGCTTTGCTTCGTGCTTTTTCATCGTCCGCAACACTCCTCCGTTTTATATTCCGGGCACCAAACGCTTGGTCCGTCTTGTCGCCCCCCTCGGTGTTTGACGCCGCAGATAATTTAAAAAAGATATTAACATCTTTTAAGTTAGTTGGCAATAGCAAGGATAATTTTCCGCTTGAAAGTAGGATGTCCTCCCATAAGTAATGGGGTTAGGATAACACAACCATAATCTGTCTTGCTGGTATACTTTAATGAAGAGGCTTCAAAGGGGGAGGTTCGATGGGCAGCAAGGCTTTGGTCATTGACGGCAAGATGCTTTTGAGTCAGATTGATGCTCTTGGTGAGATCGGCAGGGATAAGTCCGGAGGAAGGACACGTTTAGCGCTCTCAGAACATGACAGAGCAGCGCGGGATATGTTGGTCGGCTGGATGAGGGAGCTCGGGCTAGAGGTAAGGATCGACCCGGTAGGCAACATCTTCGGTATACTTTACGGCGAGGATGACGATTGTGCGAACGCACTCATGATAGGCTCGCATATCGACACTGTGACGGAGGCCGGACCGCTGGACGGGGTCTACGGTGTGCTCTCGGGGCTAGCGGTGGCGAGGGCTTTCAGAGACGCGGATTTACGGCCTCGCCGCACTCTGATGGTAGCGGCGTTCACCAATGAGGAGGGTGTGCGTTTTCAGCCTGACATGTTGGGGTCGCTCTGCTTCGCCGGGGGGATAGCACAGAGCGACGCCCTCGCGTCCATAGGAACGGACGGAGCCCTTTTGGGTGAAGAGCTGCGCCGCATCGGCTACGATGGGAACGCGGACCGGATGGGGCTCCTCCCCGCGGAGTACCTTGAGCTTCACGTGGAGCAGGGGCCGGTGCTGGACAAAGAGAGGGTCGACATAGGCGTTGTGGAAAACCTGCAGGGAATCTCCTGGAAGAGGATCACCATCAACGGAACGGCCAACCACGCAGGGACAACTCCTATGTCGATGCGTAGCGACGCGGGGTACGCGGCAGCCAGAGCGATAGTCTTTCTCAGAGAGCTGGCTGCTTCATCGGACGGCACAAGGACAACTGTCGGGTCTGTATACTTCTCGCCAGGGGCTATAAACGTCATCCCGTCAAAAGTGGAGTTTACAGTGGACATGCGCGACCCAGACGGCGAGCGTCTTGCCGGTGGGGAGAGGAGGTTCCTGTATTTCCTGAACGGCCTGAAGGTGGAGGAGGGAGTAAGCGTCTCAGTCGATACCATGGCGCGCTTTGAGCCAGTGAGCTTCGACCGGGGGCTGGCGGACTTAATCGAGGCGGCGGCGCGAGAGCGGGGTCTCTCCACCCTGCGCATGACCTCAGGCGCCGGCCACGACGCGCAGATGCTAGCGAGGGTGTGCAGGACCGCCATGATTTTCGTACCGAGCAGTGAGGGCATAAGCCACAGTCCGGCGGAGTTCACCCCTGACGATCAACTTCTGAACGGAGCGAACGTGCTTCTGGACGTCGCGACCGAACTACTGCAAAAGAGTTGACTGAGGCTATAATAGTCCGGTCTTACGTGGTTTGCTGTGAAATCGCATTGAAATACAGGAGGGAGAGCTTGTGAGGATAAGCGTCAATTCGGAGATAGGGAAGCTTCGCGCGGTCATAATGCAGCCGCCCGGCAAGGGCATCGAGAGATGCACGCCGCTGAACGTGGGGGATCTGGCTTGGGACTCGGTGCCCAGCGTTCACAAGGCAGCGCATGAGCACAGAAAATGGGTCGGGGTGATGGAGGAGTTCGGCACAAAGGTCCTCCTCTTCGAAGACCTGCTACGAGATGTGCTTGGCCTTCCTGCCGTCAAGGACGAGGTGGTCTCCGCCGTCCTTGACACTGAAAAAAAGTACCTGGCGGAGCAGACGATGGATGTCCTCCGCGAGCATCTGCTTTCCCTTCAGCCGGGAGACCTGGTCGACAGGCTATTCTACGGCATGACCAAGGACGAGCTGCACGAAGTGTCAAGCGAGATAGCCCTTCGCGACCTGGCGGACCAGGATAATATCTGGTCGCTCTTCCCTATGACCAACGTGCTTTACTCACGCGACCCCGCCGCCGTTCTGGGAGAGGGGATTGTCTTCGGCAAGATGTTCAACCGCGACAGGGTGAAGGAGCCTGCCTGTCTGAAGGCCGTGTTCCGGAACCACCCGGAGTTTGCCGGGCTCCAGGCGCCCGCCTGGTACGGCGAGGAGCCGGACGACACGACTCCTGCCGAGGGAGGAAATGTCCACTGCTACAGCAAGAATGTCTTTATCATAGGAGTAAACGAACGTACTCATCCTGATTCTATAGA
>JBAYOX010000103.1:0-6483 GCA_041678025.1 Aminobacteriaceae bacterium | reverse complement strand
CTTCTGTCAGCCCTGTCCGGGGTTCCTCTGAAGCAGGGGATCGCTGTAACAGGGTCCGTGGACCAGTTCGGCAACATTCAGCCCATAGGCGGAGTGAATGAGAAGATCGAGGGGTTTTTCGAGTATTGCCTCCACGACGGACTGACAGGAGATCAGGGGGTCCTGATCCCGCAGCAGAACGTACGGCATCTGATGCTGGACGACCCGGTGGTGGAGGCCGTCGGCAGCGGCAAGTTCTTTATCCGGGCTGTCTCTACCGTAGATGAGGGCATAGAGGCGTTAACAGGCATGTCAGCTGCTTCCATTCATCGCAAGGTCGCGAGCAAGTTGAAAAAATGGGCGAAGAAGGCCGAAAAACATAAAAAGGACGGAAAAGCCAGCGGTGATAAAGAAGAGTAGAGAGAACAAAAGAGAGGTTAATGAAAGAGAGAGACCCCTTAATATCGACGTTGTCTTCGACATTCTGGACGAGCTTTGGGGAAACGAGAGGACTCCTCCGCAGCTTGGTCACGAGGAACCCCTGGACGGACTCATCCTGACCCTTCTGTCACAGAACACCAACGACAAGAACCGGGACAGGGGGTTCACCGCCCTTAAGGCGGCCTTCCCCACATGGGATCTCGTGGCGTCCGCCGAGGCGAGTGATGTGGAGGAGGCCATAAGGCCCGCAGGCTTGGCAAAGACCAAGTCGGAGAGGATGCTGCGGATTTTGCAACTGTCAAAGGAGTCTTTTGGAGACTACTCACTGTCGATGCTGAGGAAAAGAGACGACGCATTCATCAGGGAATACCTTTTCTCCCTCCCGGGAATCGGGGCCAAGACGGTCGCATGCGTCATGCTCTTCGACCTTGGAAGGGCAGCCTTCCCCGTTGACACGCATATCGCGCGGTTCTGCAGAAGAATGCAGTGGGCCGAGGAGTCCCTCCCCCCGGAGAAGATACAGTCCCTGCTTGAGGAGTGGGTCCCGAGGGAGCGCTTTATGGGAGGGCATATAAACATCATAGAACACGGAAGAGGGCTTTGTCACGCGCGAAGCCCGAAGTGCGGACAGTGCCCTCTTTCGCTGAAAAAACTGTGCCCATTCCCGGGCAGGTTAACCTAGGGGTGGGTTAATTTGCCTCTCTGAGTCGTTCGAGGATGATCTTGTAACCGTCCGCGCCATACTCGAGGAACTTTTTCACCCTGCTGATGGTAGCAGTGCTGGCGCCGGTCTGCTGGGCGATCTGAGGGTATGTGTAAGCCTCGCTCAGCAGCCGCGCCACCTCAAGGCGTTGGGCGAGGGCGCGGATCTCTCCGATGGTGGCTACGTCCTCCAGGAAAGAGTAGGCCTCCTCCAGGGTATCGAGAGACATGAAAGCACGGCACAGCTGATCGGTGAGCTTATCCTTCCATTTCTCAGTCATGACAACCAACCTCCTTCTGTAGTCTTAAAAATGCTGTGATAACCGAATCCATGTCCGACTCCTCTCCTACACTTACCCTCAACCAGCATCGAGAGTTGCCGCCTTTGGTCGGATAAAAAACCCGCTTAACATATATACCCTCCAGGAAATCGGAGATGGTATCCCACGGGAAGGGCGAGCGCACAAGAACGAAGTTCGCGTCGCTGGCAAAGGCCCTCCACCCGTATATGGAGTTTACTCTGCTTATGAAGCGGTCTCGATCTCTTTTTGCATCCCCGATCCATGCCAACAGAGAAGCGGAGTGCTCCAAGGCGATCTCCGCCGCCGCTGAGGAGAGGCAGTTCACGTTGAAAGGAGCGCGGACTCTGTTCAAAGCGGAGGCCGTCCCCTCTCCGCATACAGCATACCCCAGCCGCAGGCCGGCCAGCCCCCATGCCTTTGACATCGTCTTCAACACAATCACATTCGACGGAAGATCCCGCCCCCGCATTGAGCCCAACCAAGAGGAGGCGGCGAACTCCCCGTATGCCTCGTCCACGACTATCACAGACTCACATAAGGAGACGGTTTCGCCGATAAATGAAGCGGGGTGGGAAAGCCCGGTCGGATTGTTAGGCGTGTCCAAGAGAATCAGAGAAGGCCTGAGCCGTTCCGCTGTTCTCAGGAATGCCTCATAGTCGAAGACGGGCTCGTCACCTTCGAGGTCAGCGGGAACAAGGTGAAAATCAGAGCCGAAGAGCTCCGCCAGGCGGTGATACTCGGAGAAGGTGGGCGAGAAGGCAAGGACTGTATCTCCAGGTTTGACCCAGCTAGTGAAGGTCATCCAAAGGATTTCGTCTCCGCCGTTCCCAAGAACCAGCCTGTCCGCCGGAAACCCGCAGTAGCTGGACAGTCTGTCCCGTAGCTCCCGATAGTCCGGATCGGGATACCTGTTGAAGTGGAGCCTGGCAGCCTTCTCCAGGAAAAGAGATTTGACGTCCACCGGAAGGTTCGACGGTCTTTCGTTCTTGTCGAGAAGAGACGGCATCAGAGTTTCCCCCTTGGTCGGAGCGAGTACGGATCGTTCACTTTAACATGTTACAATGATCTGTAGAATGTTGTTTCGCAGTCTAGCACTCTACAGCGCTAATGTCAAATTAATTTCAGATATTATTGAGGTGAACAGCTTAGGCAATAATGGAGGCCGGGAGGGAGACAGAATGAACTCCATCGAGTACGTCGGTATAGAAAGACTTTTTGAGGAGGAGGGTGTTCTGGCGGGAGAGGTGCTTACTCCCTCCGGAGTCCTGCTATTCCCTTCGGGGCTTGATCTTGAGTCGCTTCGCACCGCTCATCCGGACGCAGTCGAACAGCTGCGCAAACATGGTGTGGAGAGGGTGGCAATTAAAAGACACGAGCCAATTACAGCGGATGAGTTTCAAAGGCTTATCCCATTGCTCTCCCCGCCGATAGCCAGGCTCAATCCCCTTTTGACAAGCGTTGTGGCCCATCAGATGAGTGTGGTCTATTCAAATGCAGGGAACAGAGAGCTTCGCGAGAGGGGAGTGAGGTCCCTCTTCTCCATCGGAGTGCATCTCTCCTCGGAGGTACGCCGCATTCCGCAGATAACCCTCTCTCTGGGCGAGGACGTCGAGAGGAAATTCGAGGAGGTATTTCACGCGGTCAACGTCGCTATGTTGGCGGGACATATCGCAAAGAAGCTCTTCCCCATGTGGCCCGACCTTGCTCAGTCAGTTACGGTAGGAGCTCTCTTTCATGATATAGGAAAGGCCTTTATCGTCGCCTCCGGTTATTCGGTAGGTAAGGGATCTTCTCGCGAGGAGCGCTCTTACCGCACTCACCCGCTTCTCGGCGAGGCTCTTTTGAGGGACGCGGGCATAAATAGCCATGAAATTCTGTCGTTCGTAAGATCTCATCATGAGGAGTGGGACGGAGGTGGATTTCCAGACGGTCTGTCCGGGGAGAGCATCCCGGTAGGGGCTAGAATAGTGGCCGTTGCGAACGCGTTCAACAACCTCCTTTGCGGAACGGGAGAGGACGGAAGAAGGTCCGATCGCGCTATGTCCTCTGTCATAGCGTCGACACTGGGCAAATTCGACCGGTTCGTCGTAAGGACGCTACTCGCATCAATAGGGCTCTACCCGCCCGGATCAGTGGTAGAGCTGAGCGATGGCAACAGCGGAATTGTGCTTGAGACGCGGGAGAGGGACCTGATTCGCCCTAAAGTGCTGCTTATGACAGGGCTTAAAAAAAGCAGGGATGCCTCCCCGGAGATAGTCGATCTGAGGAAGGACAGCTCGGTATCCATCGTCAGGGCAATCGACGATTACGGGGCGATGCCGATTCAGCCCCTTGTTGCGTCCTCCGGTGGGCGTGGTAACATGCTTTTCAGAAAACATCGATCGCCAACGGTCATGAAATAGTAGTAAACCGACTATAGTTTTTTGTGGGGCTTGTTTTTTTAATCAAGCATCGTGGGACTATTCGGCGAATGGGGAGCTGGGATGCATTGCATTGCCTCGCGTTGTGCCTTGACACTCGGAGAAGTTTGTTGTATCATTCCCGTGTCGTTTACGGGAGTGTGGCGGAATCGGTAGACGCAGCGGACTTAAAATCCTCCGGGCAGTGGCCCTTACGGGTTCGAGTCCCGTCACTCCCACCAAAAGGAATGGTTATCGCGGGGTGGAGCAGTCAGGAAGCTCGTCGGGCTCATAACCCGAAGGTCGCAGGTTCAAATCCTGCCCCCGCAACCAATTCGGCGGTGTAGCTCAGATGGCTAGAGCATGCGGTTCATACCCGCAGTGTCACTGGTTCGATTCCAGTCACCGCCACCACAAAGCAGATTGAAGGGCGGAGACTTTTCTCCGTCTTTTTTGTTGGGGAGGCTACATGGTTTTACAGAGGACGGCCAAGGGGCATAAAACCGTTCCTTACTCGCATTCTGCAGAGCGTTTGCGCAAGGTGTTTCGTGATATTGGAGTTGGACAGGGGTGGTGGGATACTCGGCTACCTCTGGTGCTTGCTGTGTCCGGCGGAGTGGATTCCATGGCCCTTCTATGGCTCTTTCGCTCGCTGTGGGAGGGCAGGGTCGTAATAGCGCATCTGAACCACGGGATAAGGGGGGGCTGCGCGGACAAGGATCAGGCCTTCGTCGGGATGATTGCGGAAACCTACGGGCTGCCTCTTGTAACGGAACGAATAGAGGTGCCATCGCATCTCTTGAAGGGAGAGTCTTTGGAGGATGGGGCCCGGCGCATTCGCTACTCCTTCCTCAAGAAAGCGATGCAGTCCACCGGTGCCTTCGGAGTGGCGCTTGCGCACACTTCGGATGACTCGGTGGAGACATTTTTGTTGAACCTCCTTCGTGGGACCGGACCCCGCGGCCTAGCGGGCATACCCGAGCGAAGAGGACCCTTCTTCCGGCCGGTTCTATCCTTCTCAAAGGTCTATCTCAGAGGACTCCTTCAGTATCACTGCGTCCCCTGGCGCGAGGACCTATCCAATTTGGACGACCAGTACACCAGAAACCGAGTTCGCAACAGGCTGATTCCGATGCTCAGGGACGAGTTTAACCCTCGAGTGAAAGAGGCCATCATGGGAGTCGCGGATGAGATGAAGGGGTTTCGTCTTGATGAAGAGAGGCTTCAGTCGATACTGACGCCTCTTTTGCATCGTAGGGTGCCTTTTGCGTCTTACTCATGCTCCCTTGAGGGATTGCGTGCGCTCGACGAGAGGGAGATGCGGGTCTTCTTCAGAGGGATCGCCGCTCGTCTTGGATTGAGAACCCTTGCTCGCGACAGAACAGAGAGCTTGTGCGGGCTGGTACGCAGGTCAGGCGGATGGTGCTTCCAGTGGCAGAAGGATATGTTCCTTTTATGTAGTTCTCGCCTTGTCGCCTGGATTCATCCTGATATACTATCTTCGAACAGGGATAATGAACCTGCGGTGCATGCCCTTGAAGGAGGCGAAGGGCGCTTCTCCTGGGGGAAGTGGCTGTTTTCTTGGAACAAGGAGCCTGTGCCGGGGTGTGTTTACGGTACAATGGGGGCGTACTTCCCTTCGCTTGAGAGGCTGGAAGTAATTCCCTTATCAAGAGTCAGCGAGATACCAGGGGACGGATCCGTTCCGGAATGGGCCCGTCCTCTTTATCCTGTTATGCGCTCTGGAGGGCACTGTTGGGTACCTTTCTGGGGGGGGAGACGTGCCGACACCCATCTCCCCGGTGTAGTGCGGGTATCCGCAACTTTTGAAGGCGATGCGTAGAATGAGGAGAAGAAGGTTGTGTCATGACGGAATACAGGGTTAAGGATCAGTTGCTGTCCAAGGAAGCTATTTCCGACAGGGTTCGGGATATAGGGCGACAGATAGGGATTGATTACTCGGGCAAAGAGCTGATCGTGATCGGGATTCTTAAGGGCGCGGTCGTCTTTCTCTCAGACCTGATCCGGGCTATTCCGGATACAGTGGATGTCTCCCTCGATTTCATGGCCGTCTCTTCGTACGGGGATTCTACAAGGACGCGCGGCATTGTCCGGATAGTCAAGGATCTTGATGGCAGTATAGAGGACAAGGATGTACTGATCGTGGAGGACATTGTCGACACCGGGTTGACTCTATCCTATCTGGTGAAGATGATGAGGGAGCGTCGACCCAAAAGCGTTCGTATCTGTGCTCTTTTGGACAAGGAGGAAAGGCGGAAGGTCAGGGTGGATGTCGATTACATAGGTTTTTCCATCCCTGACGAGTTTGTTGTCGGTTACGGTCTTGACTGTGGTGGCAAATGGCGTCATCTGCCTGCGATTCATATAGTCACTCGGGAATAGCGATTCTAACCTTATATTGAGTCAGGGGGCGGCGATAATTTGGGCCGATTGGTAAAAAACCTGGGATTGTACCTCATAATGATAGTTTTGGTCGTCAGCATTGTAAACGTATTTCTATCTCCTACCCAGGGGCCGCAGCAGGTTCAGGAGATAGGATACAGCACTTTTCTCTCGGAGGTAGCGTCAGGGAAGATCTCCAGCGTCTTGGTACGAGAGAACTCGATCGCCGGAAAGCACTCCGACGGCAAGGAGTTCGT
>JBAYOX010000102.1:0-6510 GCA_041678025.1 Aminobacteriaceae bacterium | reverse complement strand
TCATCATGTCGCCGGAGATAGGTCAGTCGCTGTTCGGACAGGCCATCCTCGGCGAGTACTTCAGGACCTTCATGGTCTATGGCGTCATCGGGCTGGCCCTCGGGTTGCACGTCTGGAACAGCAACAAGAAGAGCAGGATAGCCCTGGAGTAGCGACTTCCCCCGCGCCTCCGACCAAGGGCGCGGGGTTTTAAAAATACCGAGATACAGGCGTCCAAATTGCCTTGTATTTATGTCGGATTGCGACTATAATTGTACATGACATGATGCGTTCCACACACAAGAGATGAAAGAAGGGCACGATATATGGACGCAAGCGCCGCTCAGCATGAGAGGATGACGGTGACGCCGGTCGGCAAGCTGATCGTCTCTCTGGCCATACCTACTATAATCAGCATGCTGGTGACGGCGATCTACAACATAGGCGACACCTTCTTCGTCTCCAAGCTCGGCACCAGCGCCTCGGGAGCGGTGGGAATAGTCTTCTCTCTGATGGCCATAATCCAGGCGGTGGGCTTCACCATAGGCATGGGCACAGGCACGTGGATATCCCGACTGCTTGGGGCCCAGAAGGTGGACGAGGCCAACACCGTTGCCTCCAGCGGTTTCTTCGCGGTCATCTTGTTCGGCATCCTCCTCGCGATCTTCGGACTGAACTCCATAGACGGGCTGATGCGCCTGCTTGGCGCAACGGACACAATACTGCCCTACGCCCGCGACTACGCCAGCTACATCCTCTACGCGGCGCCCGTAATGGCGGCGTCATTCCTGCTGAACAACATACTGCGAGCGGAAGGCAAGGCCCGGCTGGCCATGGTCGGCCTGACGACGGGCGGCCTGCTGAACCTGGTGCTGGACCCGATATTCATCTTCGTCCTCGAGCTGGGAATAGCCGGGGCGGCTATAGCGACGGCCATAAGCCAGTGCGTCAGCTTCACCATACTAATCTCTTGGTTCATAAAGAAGCAGTCGATCACCCGCATCAGCCTCGCGAGGGTATCGAAAAACATCTCGGTCTACGCGACCATACTCAAAAACGGCTTCCCGGCCTTCATCAGGCAGGCCCTGGCCAGCGTGGCGACCATCGCGCTCAACCTGGCCGCCGCAACCTACGGCGACGCCGCTGTGGCGGCGATGGCCATCGTCAGCAGGCTCTTCATGTTCGTCTTCGCGGTCAACCTGGGAATAGGACAGGGGTACATGCCAGTCGCGGGTTACAACTACGGGGCGGGGAAGTACGACAGGGTGAAATTGGCCTTCTTCTTCACCCTGAGGGCCACAAGCGTCCTGATGGCCTTATGGGCGCTTCCGGGGTTCGTATTCGCCCCCAACCTCATAAGGCTCTTCATAAAGACCGACCTGGAGGTCGTCCGCATAGGCACGGTCGCCCTTAGGGCGATGTGCATGGTGATGCCGCTGGTGCCGATAGGAGTCGTAACAAACATGACCTTTCAGTCGATCGGCAGATACGGGACGTCGACCCTGCTGTCGCTGGCCCGCCAGGGCATCTTCTTCCTGCCCATGATACTCGTATTGCCGAAGTTCATCGGCCTCACGGGCGTCCAGATCACCCAGGCCCTGTCCGACGTGCTTACCTTCCTCTCCTGCCTGCCGCTCGTCTGGTGCCTGCTAAGGGACCTCGACGAGAGCGAACACGGCAGTGTCGAGTCGGCGTCCTAGCGGGACCCCTACTCGTCTCTTCCCCTGTCTCTCCTGTAGTACCCCTTCAGGGCCAGGTCCAGGAGGACCGCGCCGACGAAGACGACCCCCTTCACCGACTGCTGCACGTAGCTCGATACGGCCAGCATCCGCAGTCCGTTGTCCAGAAAGCCCATGATGAGCACCCCTGCCACCGTGCCCCCCACTCCGCCCACTCCGCCGAACAGGCTTGCGCCACCCAGCACTACAGCCGCTATGACGTCGAGCTCCAGCCCCATGCCGATGCCGGGCTGTGCGCTCCACAGCCGGCCGACCATCAGCACCCCCGCCACTCCCGCGAGGGCCCCCGATATCGCGTAGATCGTTACCGTTATGCGCCGGGAGGGGAGCCCGGCCAGCCGTGCTGTCTCTGGGTTGTCGCCGAGCGCGCGCAGGTGAGTTCCAAAGGGTGAACGTTGCAGCAGTACCCAGGCGGCGCAGGCAACGGAGAGGAATACGAGCCCCGATATCGGAAGCCGGCCTATGGAGGCCCATCCGGGGGTGTAGAATGCCTGAGGCAGTCCTGAGATTGGATAGCCACGGGTAAACAGAAGGGTGCATCCGCGCGCCGCAGCCATCATCGCCAATGTGGCCATGAAGGGTGGTACTCGTCCGAACGCCACCAGCGCGCCCGAAGCCGTCCCGCAGAGCGCCCCCGTCAGCACCGCCAGACACCAGGCCAGCGGTACTGGCAGTCCCGTCTCCTTGCAGGCCAAGGCCGCCGCTGCGCCTGACAGAGCCACCAGCGCACCCACCGAGAGGTCTATCCCCCCGGAGAGCAGCACGAACGTCATCCCCACCGCGCAAACTCCTGTGATCGCCGACTGGGCCAGCACGTTGCCCAAATTGCCTGGCCTCAGGATTGCCGGATCCAGGGTCGCAAACAGCCCCATCACGGCCAGAAGCAGCATTGCTCCGGCCCATCCTCTGTCGCGTAAAGCGGTTAACATGGATGTTCTACTCTCCGGCATCGACATTTCCTCCGGTCGCTGCTGTCATTATTCTCTCCCCTAGCTCTCCGGGGCCGGCCTCTCCACGTGCGAAGCGCGATACGCAGCGCCCGTCGCGGAAGACCAGAATAGAGTCGCTCATCCCAAGAACCTCTGGCAGGTCGGACGAGATCATCAGGATTCCCATGCCCTGCGAGGCCAGATCGTCCATTATACGGTGTATCTCCGCCTTCGCTCCCACGTCCACTCCGCGAGTCGGCTCGTCGAGGATCAGAACCCTTGGAGAGACCGCCAGACCCTTCGCGATCGCCACCTTCTGCTGGTTGCCCCCGCTGAGGGATAGCACTGGATCGAAGAGGCTCCTGCACCTCACGCTCAGCCTCTGGACGAACGAGGCGGCCAGCTTTTCCGACGCCCCTCCGTCGACGAAGGGGCCCCGACGGAGCCCTTGAAGCAGGCGCATGGCCACAATATTGTCGCGGATGGAGCGGTTTAGAAACAGCCCCTGCCTCTTTCGGTCCTCAGGCACCAGCACCAGACCGTGCTTAAGGGCGTCCGCAGGAGAGCGCGGTCTAAAGGGAGCACCGCCGACGAGCATCTCGCCGCCGTCGAACGGGTCGAGCCCGACAAGACATCTCGCCATCTCCGTTCGCCCCGCGCCCACCAGCCCCGATACCCCCAGTATCTCGCCCGCGCGCAGGCTGAACGAGACCTCCCTCAGCACGCCGGCCTTCGATAGACCGCGGACATCCAGCAGCACCTCCCCTGGCTCGCCGAAGGTGCGAGGGTAGAGGGCTTCGACGTGGCGTCCGACCATCATCGATACGACCTGTTCAGATGTCAGATCACCCGTCTCGCCGCCCCCGGCCCTCTCGCCGTCCCTCAGCACGGTCAGCCGATCCGCTATGGAGAACACCTCGTCGAGATGGTGCGATATGTAGATAATGCCCGCGCCTGCGCCTCTCAGCTCTGCTATTACGTGAAAAAGGCGGTCTGTCTCCCGCGCCGACAGGCTCGATGTCGGTTCGTCCATCGCCAGGATGGAGACGTTCTGCGATATCGCCTTGGCGATCTCCACAAGCTGCTGTTCGCCCGGAGAGAGCAGGCCGGCCCGCCTCCTGACGTCTACATCGACGCCGAACCCTGCCACCAGACTCGCCGCATCCTCCTCAAGCTTGCGCCTGTCGATGAACAGGCCCCGCATCGGTTCGCGGCCCAGGTAGATATTTTCCGCCACCGACAGGTGAGGGGCGAGGCTCAGTTCCTGGTGAATTATTCCGACTCCAGCGCGGATGGCGTCTCCCGGCCCGCTCCACATGATCCTCTCCCCCCGGATGAGGATTTCGCCTGCGTCCGGTGAGACAACCCCGCCGAGGGCCTTCACAAGTGTGGATTTGCCCGCCCCGTTCTCACCCACGAGCGCATGAACCTCGCCCGTCCGCAACGTGAAGGAGATGCCCTTCAGCGCGTGGACGCCGGGGTAACGTTTGTGGACGTTCTTCATCTCAAGCAGCAGAGTCACGCCAGCCTCCAAAAGGGGTGCCGCCTGTTGCGACGGCACCCCAGCGGCTAAACAGCCTAATCGACGATCAGCTGAAGCGGCACGGGTATGAACTCCGGCAGCTTCTCGCCCGACAGGAAGGCCGCGGCCTTCTCCACCCCCATAGCACCGATCACCGCGGGCTGCTGAGCGACAGTCGCCGCCAGCTTCCCCGCCTTGACCGAGGCCACGGCGTCATCAACCGCGTCAAAGCCTACGAATACAATCCCCTCTCGCCCTGCCGCCTCGGCGGCGGCTATCGCTCCGAGAATCATCTCGTCGTTGTGAGCGAAGACCCCGGCGATCTCGGGCTGCGCCTGCAGTATATTCTCGAACACCTTCAGCCCCTTGTCGCGGCTGAAGTCCGCCGCCTGAGAGGCCACTATCTCGATCTCCGGGAAGGCCTTAATCGCGTCGTTGAAACCCTGTCCGCGGTCCCTGGCCGCCGAAGTTCCGGGGATACCCACCAGCTCTACCACCTTCCCCTTCCCCTCGAGCCTGTCGGCCAGAAACTCTCCCGCCATCACTCCACCGGCGACGTTGTCGCTCGCCACGTGGCACAGCACCTGGCCGCCGGAGGCACCGCGGTCGATCGTCAGAACCGGTATTCCAGCCTCGTTGGCCTTCATTATCGACGGAGTCACAGCGTCCGAGTCGGTTGGATTGACCAGAATAGCGTCTACCTTCTGCTGAATAAGATCCTCCATCGCCGCAGTCATCTTCGCCGAGTCGTCCTGTGCGTCAAGTATCACAAGCTTGACTCCCGCCTTATCCGCTGCCGTCTCCGCCCCCTCCTTCAAGGTCACGAAGAATGGGTTGTTAAGGGTGGAGATAACCAAACCCAGTGTCTTCTCCGCCGCCGCCGCAGGTGCCGCGACCAGCGCCACCGCAATCATTACCGCGAGAAACTTTCTCATAAAACGAACACCTCCTTGGATTATGGCGCGCCGCGCACGGAGCGCCCGCGCCTTTGAACACAAACATCAGGATGATTGCTTCCCGTCCCCTCTCCCCAGGTTGCCGTAAGCCACCAGTGCGGCGGCTATCACAACGCCCTTCACCAGCTGTTCGGAGAGCGGGTTGACGTTGAGCAGGTTCATCCCGTTCTCCAGAACCGCCATGATAAGCACTCCCAGAAGAGTCCCCGACAGGGTGCCCGTCCCCCCGGAGAAGCTCGTTCCCCCCAGCACCACCGCCGCGATCGCGCCGAACTCGTACCCCACGCCGGCGCTTGGCTGCGCGGAGTCCAAACGTCCTGTAAGCATCAGACCGGCGACCGAGGCCAGCAGCCCGCACAGCAGGTAGGCCATGGATACAGTACGTTGTACGTCGATTCCGGATCCCCACGCTGCAGAGATATTGGAGCCGGTGTTGCGTATGAACTCCCCCCACGGACAGCGCTCCATAAGGGTATGCACCGCGATGAACGCCACTGCGAAGATCAGGACTGGGACGGGAATACCCGCGATCACCCCAGAGCCGGGAAGACGAAAGAGCGGCGGGAAACCAGTGACCGGGGCGCCTCCCGTGTATATGAATGATAGGCCGCGCGCCAGCCCCATCATTCCCAGTGTCACGATGAAGGGGGGAAGCCTCAGCCTGGCGGTGAACAGCCCGTTTACCCAGCCCAGCCCCGCGCCGGCGATCAGAGCGCACCCCCATGCAAGCGTTGCCGACAGGCCGGACTTCGCCGCAGAGGCCGCCACGAGCGCCGACAGGGCCAGTACGCTTCCCACGGACAGGTCGATCCCCCCGGTAAGTATCACCACCGTCATGCCCAGAGATATCACACCTATGATCGACGACTGTCGAAGCACGTTCAGCAGGTTCGCCCCTGTGAAGAAGCGGCTCTCCAGGGAGCCGGCAAGCAACATAAGTGCGGCCAGCAGCAGGATAAGAAGAACCCTCTGGTCCATGCGGCGAAGGAAGGACAATTCAGCCTCTCCTCTAAAAGGGGACCCCGCAGCGCAGCAGCACGTTGGCGTAAGGCGTGCACTCCCCCGTGCGAACCACGAAGCGGACGTCGAGAAGAAGGTCCTTCAACTCCTCGTGCGGTATCCTCCTGGCGGGAGTCCCCCCGAAAAGACCGGCGAGCCGTTCGGCCAGGGCGGGGCTCTTCTGCGACGCCTCGTCCGCCCACACGACCTCTTCAACAACGATCTCCGGGAGGATTGAATCAAGCACGTCGAAGAAGTCCGGTTTTCCTAGGGAGTACGCTAGGTCGATTCTTGGCGTCTCCGGGGGTATGGGCAGGCCAGCGTCGGCTATGCAGATCAGATCGCCGTGCCCGCAGGCTGCAAGCTGATAGGCCAGCTCCGGGTGA
>JBAYOX010000101.1:0-6526 GCA_041678025.1 Aminobacteriaceae bacterium | reverse complement strand
GGGGGATTGGGAGAGGCGGTCGCTGCTCTTACCGGGGAAAGCTATCCGGTACCGGTCAAGGCGGTGGCTGTGTTCGACAAGTTCGGGCAGAGCGGGACGCCTCAGGAGCTGAAGGAATATTACGGGCTTACAGCCTCGCAGATAGTGAGCGAGGCCATGCAGGCTTGGATAATGCGCAGGAGGTAGCGAATGGATATTCGTATGTCCGGAGTGACAAAGGTGTTCGAACCGGAAATCGTAGCTCTGGAGGACGTCTATCTGTCGGTGGACAGCGGTGAGTTCGTCTACCTGATAGGCATGACGGGCTCCGGAAAGACGACTCTGCTAAGGTTAATCTCCAGGGAGTACCTCCCTACAAGGGGGCAGATAAGCGTTGGCGACCGAAATCTAAGAAAGCTTCGGTCATCGGAGCTTCCCTACTATCGCAGGGAGGTCGGCGTTGTCTTTCAGGACTTCAAATTGCTGCAGAACTATACGGTGTTCGAGAACGTGGCCTTCGTCCTGGAGGCCATGGGCATACCCCCCAAGCTTGTTGAGAGCAGATCGAACGAGGTAATCGACCAGGTCGGGCTTTGGCGCAGGCGATTTCTCAGGCCCCCTCAGCTCTCCGGTGGAGAGCAGCAGAGGGTGGCGATAGCGCGAGCCATGGTAAACTCACCTTCGGTCTTTCTGGCCGACGAGCCCACGGGTAATTTGGATCTGCGGACCTCCGAGGAGATAATGAGACTTCTCCTCTCGATAAATGCTGCGGGGACCACGGTCATCGTGGCCACTCACGACCAACATCTGGTGGACTCATACAGGCAACGTCTCGTGGAGCTGCACAATGGGCGCACAAAGCGGGACGAGCGAAGGGGGAGGTATTTCATAGATGGCGAGCTTTAGATATGCCCTAAGAGATACGTTTCGTCTGCTCTTCAGGCACTGGGGGCTGAGCATCCTCACTCTGCTCACCGCCGCCTCGGTGCTTTACATCCTTGGGTTCGCGTCGCTCTTTGCGATGAATATGAAGTACATGATCTCCCGCATCGAGGGGGCGCTGGTGGTCCAGGCCTATATGAAGCGAGGAGAGACCACGGACAAGGCGCTTGAGCTTGTTCACTCCTCGCCCCTGGTCTCGACTGTGAATGTAATCACCCCCGACGAGGCGCTCGACCGACTCAGAGCGAAGCTGGGAAACCAGGCTCAGGCAATAACCTTGCTGGGGGAGAACCCGCTTCCCTGGAGCCTTGAGATTCAGGTTCAGAAGGTCGAGCATATCACGCCTCTCGTGCGGGACCTGATGGTGCTTCCGTCGGTGGAGGAGGTCCTGTACGCGGGCAAGCTCGTCGAGAGGCTTGCGAACCTGTCGCGGACGTCAGCCGCCGTATCCGGGGTTATTCTCATGCTGACCCTGCTGATAAGCACTCTGGTGATCTTCAACACCATCCGAATCGCCATATACTCGCGCAAGGAGGAGATCGAGGTCATGGTGCTCATAGGGGCGACCCCGACCTATATCTCACTGCCCTTCGTCTTCCAGGGGATGTTCCTGGGCGCGGGAGGGGCGGCCATAGCCATAATCGGCCTGTGGAGCACCTATGCCTCGGCCGTCGAGATGATTCGCTCAACTCTGGCTTTTGTCGATATTATCGTGGATCCGAGGATACTGGGACAGTTCTTCCTCTTCCTGTTCGGCGCGGGGGCGACCACCGGATGGATGTGCAGCTGGCTGGCGGTTCACCGCTTCACGTCACAGGGTATGCGCTCCAGATGATCCTGCCATTTGACAAGGTGGTGTAAATCGGTGAAAGTTTTCAAACACAGTTTTTTCGTGCTTCTTGCGGTTGTAGCGCTCTTGCTCGCCCAAGGCCCTGCACTGGCCGACTCCGATATTGACAACAAGCTCGTCCAGGAGGAGGCCCGGATGAGGACGCTGGAGCGCCAGATAACGGAGCATCAGCATCGGGTAAAGCAGATAGGAGAGAGGGAGCAGGGAGTCATATCTCGTATAGAGGACCTTGACCAGAAGAAGAATCTCACCGAGCAACGGATTCGCGTCCTGGAGCTGAAGAACGACAAGGCGAAGAAGACGGTCGAGGAGCTTAACGCAGAGATTATTGTCACAGAGCGTGACCTTAACTCCATGAAAAAGATGCTAGAAGGGCGCTTGCTGAACATATACAAGTACGGGGGAATAGCCGAGTTCAACCTGCTTCTCTCCGCCTCCACGGCTCACGAAGCCATGGAAACGACACTGCTGCTGAACCGGATCGCGCAGCAGGACGAGTATATGATCTCCGATATGCTCGCCAAGAGAGAGCGCCTCGGAACGGCCGTGGTCCAGCTCGAGGAGGAGCGCAGGCAGCTTGCCGCAAACGCTGCTGCTCTGGAGCAGAGCAGGATGACCTACCGGAAGGAGATAGCCGACAGCAACGCGTTCCTCCAGAAGGTCAGAAGCGAGAGGGCTTTGCACCAGAAGGCGGTGAAGGAGCTTCAGGACTCCCAGCGCGAGATTCAGTCCACGATAATGAACCTGATGAAGAAGAAGCGCGAGGCCGAGATGGTTCCTGGAAAACCGGAACCTACGAAGCAGAGGGAGGAGCTGCCGTCCGGCGGAAGACTGGCATGGCCGCTGCCCTCAAAAGGCGAGATAGTCAGCAACTTTGGCATGAGGGTGCACCCAACCTTCAAGACGCGATTGATGCACACGGGCATCGATATTAAGATGTCAAGCGGAACTCCTGTCTACGCGGCGGGGCCGGGCGAGGTACTGTACGCGGGGTGGCTCAGAGGCTATGGCCAGATCGTGATTATCGATCACGGCAGATCGCTGTCCAGCGTGTACGCTCACCTGAACAGGCTAGACGTGAGTGAGGGTGATCGGGTGAAAAAAGGGCAGAACGTAGGATTGGTCGGTTCGACCGGGACGACCACCGGGGCCCATCTCCACTTTGAGGTCAGGGTGAACGGCGAGGCAAAGGACCCGATGCAGTATCTGGGCAAATAAACGGCGGACAGAAAAGGAGAAAGCTGATGGAAAAGGATAAAACGTCTCTCAGGCGGCTGTGTTCCTGGGCGGCAGGCCTGGCGGTTGGGGCCGTCGTCGGTGCCGTAGTCGCAGGAGGAATGATCACAGCAGGCGCGACCGACCTGGGTGAGTTTGCCAGGATATCCCCGTTCAACGCCCGTTCCATGTGGCTGATGAAGGAGGTCCGCTCCATCGTAGAGACGTACCAGGTCGACTCCGGGACCAAGGAGACCAAGGAAGACGAGATACTCTACGGTGCCGTCAGGGGAATGGTAGCCGCCTGGGGTGACCCGTACACCCGCTTTGTCGATCCTGTGCAGCTTGCGGAGGAGGAGATCGACATGGAGGGTCGATACGGAGGTCTCGGAATATATATAGGCCAGCGTGACGGAAAGACCCTCGTCATCAGCCCTATAGAGGACACTCCGGCGGACAGAGCCGGGCTAAAGCCGAACGACCAAATCGTCAAGATCGGAGACGACGTCATTCTCGGATGGGACTCTCAGAAGGTGGTCAAGGAGCTGAGGGGCGAGCCGGGGGTGGTCGTGACTATATGGGTCAGGAGAGAGGGCGAGGAGGAGCTTTTGGAGTTCTCCATAGAGAGGGAGATAATAAAGATCAAATCCGCCCGCTGGGAGATGATGGACGAGGACCTCGGCTATCTCAAGCTGATGCAGTTCAAGCAGAATACCGCTCAGGAGTTTCGCGAGGGGCTTGACGAGCTCCTGGAAGGGGGCGCGAAGGGGCTCATACTCGACCTTCGAAACAACGGAGGAGGCCTGCTGAACGGTGCCATGGAGATAAGCGATATGTTCCTCGACGGCGGGCTGGTGGTGGATATCAGGGGAAAAATGGTCAGGGTCAACGACGAGGTCTTTGCCGGGCCCGGCACAGTTACGGATCTACCGATGGTTTTGCTGATCAACGAGGGCAGCGCGTCTGCCTCCGAGATTGTTGCGGGAGCTCTCGCCGACAGGGGAAGGGCTCTGTCGATTGGCAAGAAGACCTTCGGAAAGGGCTCGGTGCAGACGCTGTTCAACCTCAGCGACAACTGCGGCCTGTACGTCACGGTGGCAAGATACCGCACCCCGTCGGGGAGGGTGATCGACCACCATGGACTGGAGCCGGATATCGAGGTTGAGGGCGAGGTCACAAAAGAGACGGAGAAGGACGAGCAGCTAAAGAGGGCCAAGGCGGAACTTCGGGACCTAATCTCCGGAAAGAGAAGCACTCTCCCCAAGCCAAAGATAGTCTCGGATGACGAGTAGTTTATTCCCTGCCCGCCGCGTGTAATGAGGAGTTGCCCGCGGCATTCCCGTTGCGCCGGGGCCCTTCTTGTCTCGCTGTGTCTGCTTCTGCCCTGGGCGGGCGAGAGCGGGGAGCGCCCTATGGTCGCCATGGTAATCGACGACTTCGGTTCGTCGAGGCAGATAGCTGTGGAGTTCACAGAGCTCTGGCTCCCGCTCACGTGGGCCATTCTGCCCTTCGAGAGCCACTCATCCTTCTGTGCGAGGACGGCGAGCGAGGCCGGGATACCCTACCTCGTACATATGCCAATGAGTGCCGTCAACGATGCTGTGACCCCGGCCAACGGGGGTGTCCGCGATATGGACTCAGGAATGCCGCCCTCGGAGATGTCCGACATGCTGCTGGCGGCGCTTGAATCGCTCCCGGACGCGGTAGGGCTGAACAATCACAGAGGTTCGCGAGCCACGGCAGACGCCGGTCTCATGCGGGACTTCATGGAGATTTTGAGCGGATTTTCGCTCGTTTTTCTCGACAGCCGGACGACCTCCCTCTCCACGGCCTACGACAAGGCTGTCGAGAGGGGGGTCCCGGCCGCCTACTCATCCGTCTTTCTGGACAATCAGGCCGATGAAGAGTCGATGAGAGCACAGCTCCTACGCGGGCTAGCGATGGCGGAGCGCCGCGGATGGGTTGTGCTGATTGGTCATGCCCGTAGCGCTACACTCGGTTTTTTGAAGAATACGGAGAGGGCAGCTTTCGAAGATGTACTGCTGCTGACGCTTCCAGAGCTTATTCGCAGGCTGGATATGCGTCCCCCTTCCGGGAACGGTGGGGAGACGGAGCTCTCTTTGGATGAGAGCGCTTATGAAGGGAGTGCGCGCCCGTGAAGGGACGAGTGGAGGCTGTGATCGGGACCCAGTGGGGGGACGAGGGTAAGGGAAGGGTTTCCGACGCCATCGGGGCCGGATTCGACGTGTTCGCCCGCTATCAAGGGGGTGCGAACTCCGGCCACACCGTGATAATAAATGGAAAGAGGTTCGTCTTTCATCTGCTACCTACGGGCATGCTTCGCCCCTGCAAGATGTGCGTCATCGGAAATGGGGTTATGATCGACCCGGGGCTGCTGTTGAGCGAGCTCAAGGAGCTACAGGACAGAGGGGAGGACCGCGCAAGACTGCTGGTCAGCGATGCCGCTCACGTGGTTTTGCCGTATCATAAGACGCTCGACAGGGCGCGTGACGCCCTTAGAGGCAGAGGGCGAGCCGCATGGCTCTGCGGAGAGGGAATGGACTCGGCATGTGTCGACAAGTACAGCAGGCGTGGCATCAGGGTAGAGGACCTTCTCGATGCCGCTTCCCTAAGGGAGAAGATGGAGAGAAACCTTGACGAGGCGAATGCGTATCTCGTCAAAGTCTGTGACTTGGAACCGCTTCCATTTCACGGCATGTATGAGGAGGCCCTCTCATGGGGTAAGGCGCTTGCACCCTACGTGGGAGACGCGTCATCCGCAATAGGCGAGGCCATAGCCGAGGGCAAGGGAGTACTGCTCGAGGGTGCCCAGGGGACGCTGCTCGATGTAGATCACGGCTCTTACCCTTATGTGGCCAACTCCTCACCGATTGCGGCTGGCGGCTGTGTCGGGCTGGGGATCGGGCCCTCCATGGTCGACCGGGTAATAGGCGTGGTGAAGGCGTACTGCACGCGGGGCGGAGAGGGGCCCTTCCCCACCGAGGAAGAGGGGGCGGAGGGGGACAGACTCCGAGAGAGGGGTGCGGAGTACGACGCCCTGATGGGAGGCCGTCCAAGGCGCTGCGGTTGGCTCGATCTGCCCGCCCTGAGGTATTCCATGAGGATAAACGGAATCTCCTCTCTGGCTCTGGCGAAGCTTGACGTGCTTACCGGGATTGAGTCCGTCCCTGTGTGCACCGCCTACATGATCGACGGAGAGGAGACTCCCGACTATCCCGGCGCCTGCCTGAGGCTGCGCGGCGCTCTTCCTGTCTACAAACGCCTCGAGGGCTGGAAGGACGATATATCCTCCTGCGTATCCTTCGAAGAGCTACCCAAGCAGGTCAGGCGCTACGTGGAGTTCATCGAGGAGGCGGCAGGAGTTCGCGTGAACCTGATCGGAGTCGGCCCGGGGAGAGGGCAGACTATCATCAGGAGCCGTTAAAAAAGGAGTAGCACGGGTTGTTTCTGGCCGATATTAGATACTGCACCCTCAAAGATGCGACGGAGCTCTTCGCGATCGAAGAGAGGTCGTTCTCC
>JBAYOX010000100.1:0-6532 GCA_041678025.1 Aminobacteriaceae bacterium | reverse complement strand
CTCCGGCGCCAGCAAAGAGATCAACTGTCCTGAACACGTGATCACGTCCTTTCGTGCGAACTGCTAGCCACTGCTCGACGTTCGCGCAAAAACCGGCTTTCATCGGTTTCAAGTCCGTGCAAGTCGATATTGTCGCACCAATATTACACTAAAAGCAGGAGAGTCTCAATGGCCATCGACACACCCGGAGGACTCTCCTCGCTTTCATTCGTTCCGGACGACCGTGGAGCCGCTCTGCTCTTCCGAGGCAGCCCTCTCCAGCCTGTCCCTGACGGCTCGCCGGATGCCGCGGTCGGAGTCCGGGAGGTGCGCGATTATTATGTCTGCGCCCAGCCTCTCGAAGGTGCGCAAAGCGTGGAACAGACCGCGGGCGTAGTTCTCCGGCGAGTCGAAGGCGACGCGAAGCCCTGGCTCCGCAATTCCGGCGTCGACGCTGCATGCTTCGCACCCTATATCCATGCCCATCCAAGCCACTCTGATCCCGCCTTCGAGTCCGGCCTTGGACAGGGCGCGATCTACATCCTCATCTGTCGCGTCCAGCAACAGCGGGACTCTCGGGGCGTAGTGACGGTACCTCGTCCCTGGGGACCTGTGTGCGTCGCCGCCCGAGAGGATCACCCTCTCACCCGTGCGAGCCTCGATCTCCTCGATCGGGCACCCTCCCGGGCGAAGCATGACGAGCCTGCCTCCGGTAACGTCCAGCACGGTGGACTCGACGCCGACGAAGGTCTCTCCTCCGTCGATTATGATGTCGACCGTCTCACCCACGTCCGAGGCCACGGCCTCCGCATCGGTCGGGCTGGGTCTGCCGCTTCTGTTCGCGCTCGGCGCGGCCACCGGGATTGCGACGCGCGAGAGAAGGGCAAGAGCAACAGGGTGGGACGGCATACGCACGGCCACCGTGTCGAGCCCCGCCGTGACCTCGCGCGGAACGCGCCCCCTCGACGGCAACACAAGCGTCAGAGGCCCCGGCCAGAATAGCTCCATCAGCCTCTTGGCTTCGGACGTGACCAGCGCGACGGAGGCGACCGCCTCCGGGTCGGAAAAGTGCAGTATCAGGGGGTTGTCGGCCGGACGCCCCTTAGCCTCGAATATCCTCGCCACCGCAGCCGACGAGAGCCCGTCCGCACCGAGACCGTAGACAGTCTCGGTAGGGAACGCAACCAGCCCCCCCGCTCGTATGACCTGAGCGGCCTCGTCGATAGCATCCGGTGCGGGGTTCCAGGGGTCTACACGAAGTATTCGCGCCGTCATTTCGCGCCCGCCGCAATGCTGTAATCCGCAAGGAAGCGGGCGCTGAACTGCGGGAAGCTCCCCTCGACGATGGACTCTCTCATCCTCTCTCCCAGCCTCACGAGAAAGCGCAGATTGTGCCAGGAGCAGAGGCGCATGGCCAGTATCTCGCCCGCCCTGTACAGGTGACGGACGTATGCTCTGGTGAAGTTGCGGCAGGCGTAGCAGTCGCAGTCCGAGTCGATCGGCGAGAAGTCTCTCTCGTAGCGCTTGCTCTTTATGTTGATCGGGCCGCGGGAGGTGAGCAGCGTCCCGTTGCGCCCGTTGCGGGTGGGGAGAACGCAGTCGAACATGTCTATCCCGCGCGCCACCCCCTCGACAAGGTTATCCGGTCTGCCCACTCCCATCAGGTACCGTGGTTTCGACGCAGGCAACACCGGCTTCAGGACGTCGAGTATGCGGTACATCTCCTCCGCCGGCTCGCCCACCGACAGCCCGCCGACCGCATAGCCGGGGAAGTCCATCGGTATCAGCTCCGACGCAGAGCGCAGGCGCAGATCCTCGAAGACCGACCCCTGAACTATGCCGAACAGCGCCTGGCCTCTCCCCTCCTCAGCTCTATGTTCGTGCGCCCTGAGCGAGCGCTCCGCCCAAAGAGCGGTGCGCCTCTCCGCCTCCTCGGCCTGTTCGCGAGTGCAGGGGAAGGGGGCGCACTGGTCGAAGCACATTGCTATGTCCGATCCAAGCTGTAGCTGGGTCGTCATCGACCACTCCGGCGACATGAAGTGAGCGGAGCCATCTATGTGAGACCTGCAGGCCACCCCATCGTCGCTTATCCTGCCTAATGACGCCAGAGAGAAGACCTGAAACCCTCCACTGTCCGTCAGTATGGGACGGTCCCAGTTCATGAAGGAGTGCAGACCTCCGGCCTCTCTGACTAGCTCTCCCCCCGGGCGCAGGTGCAGGTGGTAGGTGTTGCCGAGGATGATCCTGGCACCTATCTCCTCCAGCTCGAAGGGCGCCATGGCCTTGACCGTAGCCTGAGTGCCGACAGGCATGAATACGGGGGTCGGTATCTCCCCGTGCGGCGTGATGATCCTTCCCGCGCGCGCGCCCGTGACCGGGCAGACGGCCTCCACGGCGAAGCTGAGACGAGTAGCCTTCATCGTTCCGCTCCCCCTGTCCCGCCCCCCCAACCGAAGAGTTGGGCAGCGTTCCTGAATATCGCGGCGGCCAGACGCTCCGGCGGGACCCCCCTGATCTCAGCCGCCCTGTCATACACCAGCCGGACGTATGAAGGCTCGTTGCGCCTTCCGCGCAAAGGGTGCGGGGCTAGCCACGGGGAGTCGGTCTCCAGCAGTATCCTGTCCTCCGGGATTGTGCGGAAGAGCTCGCGTAGGTCGTCGTTCTTTTTGAAGGTCAGAGGACCGCCGAATGAGAGGTAGAGCCCCATTCGCAGCAGGTCGGCCGCGTCCTCCTCCGTGCCTGAGAAGCAGTGGACCACTCCCTTCACAGTGCCGCGACACTCCTCCCCCAGTATCATACGAAGGTCGTCGTAGGAGTCCCTTCCGTGTATTATCAGCGGTTTGCCTATCTTACCGGCTTGGCGTATATGCTCACGGAAGCAGGCTCTCTGCACGTCGCGCGGGGAGTGATCGTAGTAGTAGTCCAGCCCCGTCTCACCGACTGCGACCACCCGCGGATGGAGAGCTAACTCGCTCATGCCGTCGGGGAGTCTTCCAGCGAAGCACGCGGCCTCGTGCGGATGAACCCCGACGGCGGCGTATACCCCGAACGACGAGTACTCGATCGCTATTTCAATAGCCTCGCGGCTGGTGCGCAGGTCGCTTCCGGCCACGAGCATTCGGGTCACGCCCGCCTCGGCTGCCCGCCGCATAACCTCGTGAAGCTCCATGCCGTAATCGCCGGGAAGCACGTGACAGTGAGTATCCGCGAGGGGCGTGACCGCGGAGAGCGCCTCTGTCTCTTTACTCAAGGCTTCTCCTGTTCAGCTGACCCGGTTCCCGAGAGGGATATCCCTGTCCGGAACGAGGAGGGAGAGAGCAGTCCTCTTGCCGTCTCCGACGGCCAGCAGCATTCCATTGCTCTCGACCCCGCACAGGGTCGCGGGTTGAAGGTTGACCACGACAATTATCCTCTTTCCCAGGAGCTCCTCGGGCGTGAAGAAATCCTTTATGCCGGAGACTATGGTGCGCCTCTCGTAGCCCAGGTCGACCGTCAGCCTGTAGAGCTTCTTGGACTTCTTTATCTCGTTAACCTCC
The DNA here is from genome assembly GCA_041678025.1 of Aminobacteriaceae bacterium. Taxonomy (GTDB): domain Bacteria; phylum Synergistota; class Synergistia; order Synergistales; family Aminobacteriaceae; genus JAAYLU01. The sequence goes on along the minus strand of JBAYOX010000100.1, from coordinate 3,017 downwards.
ACTATCTGCGCAACTCTCAACTCGATGGCCTTGAAGGCGTCTATCGGCACTATCGGTTCGTGTTCGATCACGGGCTCTTCAGCTGCCTCCTGGGCTTTCGCTGCAGCCTCCGCCTCATGCGCCTTCTTCCACTCCGCAAGATCGATGCGCGGGAAGAGGACCTTGCCCTTTCGGACTTTTATTCCGTCGTGCCTCTCCCCCCATTTGACGTCCTCGTAGCGCAAAGCGGCCGGCTCCCCTTCGAGGCCGAGCTGGTCCCACATGCGGGCAGCTGTGCCGGGGATGAAGGGAGCGAGCAGCATCGCGGTCAGGCGAAGGACGTCGTAGAGGGTATTCATCACCACCGCAAGCTCCTCGGTCCTCTCCTCCTTGGCCATGGCCCAGGGCATGGTCTCGTCGATATACTTGTTGCCCCTGGATATGAAGGCCCAGATCGCCTTCAGCGCCTCGTCGAAGGAGAAGTCCTCTATCTTGACATCCACCTCGGCGAGGGTGTCGGCTGCGAGTCGGGCGATACGCTCCTCTAGCGCCCCTCCCTTCCCGGCCGATGGCAGTGAGCCGTTGAAGTAGTTGTCTATCATCTGCAGTGTGCGGTTCAGCAGGTTTCCGAGATCGTTTGCGAGGTCGGAGTTGATGCGTCCGACGAGCGCGGCCTCTGAGAAGTCTCCGTCCAGGCCGAAGGGGACCTCTCTGAGCAGGAAGTAGCGGAATGGATCCGCCCCGTAGCGCCTGGCCATGTCAAACGGGTCCACGACGTTGCCCTTGGACTTCGACATCTTCTCCCCCTCGACGGTCCACCAACCGTGGGCGAAGACCGACACCGGAGGGTTGACGCCGATGGCGAGCAGCATAATAGGCCATATCACGCAGTGGAAGCGGATGATGTCCTTTCCTACCAGATGACGGGCCTCTGGCCAGAACTTCGCGAACTTCTCCGGGTCATCGAGGTAGCCACAGGCAGTTATGTAGTTTGCAAGTGCGTCGAACCAGACGTAGACAACGTGGGAGTCATCGCCCGGCACTGGGATACCCCACTTCAGCGTGGTGCGGGAGATGGACTGGTCTCGCACGCCGCCCTCGAGGAAGCTCACGATCTCATTGTAGCGGCTGCGAGGCATGACTCCCTTCAGGTTCTTTTTGTAGTAGTCCAGCAGCTCGCCGGTGTACTTCGAGGCCCTGAAGAAGTAGCTCTCCTCCTCCATCATCTGAAGGGGGCGTTTGCAGTCGGGGCAGGTGTGGTCCTCCCCCATGCTGCTCTCCGGAACGTAGGTCTCGCACGGAACGCAGTACCACCCTTCGTACTTGCCCTTGTATATGTCCCCCTGGTCCATCATTTTCTTGAAGATGGCCTGCATCGTCCTGTGGTGGCGCTCCTCGGTCGTCCTGATGAAATCGTCGTTCGAGATGTCGAGCACCTTCCACAGATCCTGGAAGTTCAGGACCGTGCGGTCCGCCAGCTCCTTCGGCGTCAGCCCCTTTGCGGCGGCGCTCTGCTGGATCTTCTGTCCGTGCTCGTCCGTGCCGGTGAGGAAGAATACGTCGTACCCCCTCATCCTCTTGTATCTGCACATCGCGTCCGCTGCGATCGTGGTGTAGGCGTGCCCGATGTGGGGGATGTCGTTCACGTAGTATATAGGCGTCGTGAGGTAGTAGCTCTTCCGCTCGTTCATGTGATGCGATACCTCCTTGATATTGGTACTTCTTTATTAAGCCTCCGGGCCATCCCGGCCGGTCTCGCGAAAAAGGAAGGATTTTATCTCGTTTTTCGATACAGAATACTCCCTTGAGAGGGTTTTTACAACCTCTCTGGGCGACATGCCCCCCTCCAGCAGCTCACTCGCTCTCTCCATCCATTCGCCGCTTTCGTCCCGCCCTTCGCGGGAGGCACCCTCGACCACGAGGACTATCTCTCCTCTGACGCCGGACGCGACGGACTCGGCCAGAAATGAGAGGGTGCCCCGGCGCGCCTCCTCGTACACCTTGCTGATCTCGCGGATCAGCGCGCCCCTTCTGTCGCCCAGGACCTCCAAAAGGTGGAGGATGTGCTTCTCAGCCTTGTGCGGCGAGACGTAGAAGATTAGCGTCCACGGAAGATCCGCCACTGATCTTATAGCCCTATCGCGGTCGCCCCTTCCGTCCGGCAGAAAACCGTGAAAGAGAAAGGGGTACGGGGGCAGGCCGGACAGAATGAGTGCCGGGACGAAGGCGGTCGAGCCGGGGAGAACGGTGAGCTCTACCCCCGCCTCTATGCACCTTCGGATCAGCTCGTAGCCCGGGTCGGATATCCCGGGGGTGCCTGCGTCGGAGATCAGGGCGCACTTCTCGCCGTGCAGGAGCCTTTCCAGGATGGCGTCGGCCCTCCCCCTCTCGTTGAAGGAGTGGTACGCCAGCATCTGCTTGGATATGCCAAGGCTGCGCAGCAGTTTGAGGGAGGTGCGAGTGTCCTCGCAGGCTATGAAGTCGACCTCCGAGAGTACGCGCGCCGCCCTGGCGGTCATGTCCTCCAGATTGCCCACTGGGGTGGGGACTATGTAGAGCACGACAGTCCGTCCTCCCTGTACGCGCTGAGAAAGTCCGCCGTGTAGCCACCTCCGGCGTCGTGGATGAACAGCGGGGGCTCGATCATCATGCCGGGCCTGCCTCCCTTGAGGGATTCCACCAGCACAACGGAGGCCTTGCGATCCTTCAGCGGGTGTACCAATCTGGCGCGTTTGGGCTCCAGCCCCCTGCGCGAAAGGGTCGCAAGCAGCTCGCACATGCGCTCCGCCTTGAAGACGAGGTAGAGCCTGCCGCGATTCCTCAGCAGGTAGCGGCAGGCGGTGCCCAGCTCGTCGAGGGTGCACGACACCTCCTGCCTTGCGACCATATCGGACCTGGAGGCGCTGAGTCGTCCGCTCCCAGGAGACTCGTACGGCGGGTTCGAGACCACGACGTCGAACGACTGAGGGGGGAAGAGCTCCCTTATGTTGCGAAGGTCCCCCTCCAGAAAAGAGACCCTCCCCTCCAGGCCATTCCTT
>JBAYOX010000099.1:0-6611 GCA_041678025.1 Aminobacteriaceae bacterium | reverse complement strand
CTCCCAGACGCATTCTGCACAGGTTCCAGCATGATGCCGCAGAAGAAGAACCCCGACGTGCTGGAGCTTATCCGAGGCAAGGCCGGACAGGTGGTAGGGCATCTGCTCGACCTTCTGATAACGCTCAAGGGTCTCCCGTCGACCTACGACCGCGACATGCAGGAGGACAAAAGGGGACTGCTGGCCTCTCTCGACACCATAGCGGGCGTCCTTTCCGTGCTGCCCCCCCTGCTGTCCGCCGTGGAGATAGACGAAAAGAGGGCGAGAAGCGGAATGCGCGACGGCTTTGCTCTGGCCACCGACGTCGCCGAGTATCTGGTGTCGAAGGGCATCCCCTTTCGCGAAGCGCACTCCATGACCGGAAGGCTGGTTAAGCAGTGCATAGCCGAAGGCAAAGGCCTGTTCGACCTGACGCGCGAGGAGTGGGCCAGGATTCTGCCTGAGGCTTCGGACGACCTCTTCCCCAACCTCACGCTGGAAAAGGCTGTCAAGAGGCGCAAAACCTGCGGTGGGACATCCCCGGAGAGGGTCAGAGAGCAGATGGAGGACGGAAAGAGCCTGCTTCGCGACCTGGCGGCCAGAAAAGACAGGTACAAAAGGACTGTAAGGGCATGACAGAAGCACTGAAACGGCAGTAGTAGTAACGCCTCAATCCCAAAAACAACGCAACAGAGTTGCAACTAGGCCGCGCTCAGGGTAGAATATGCGCAACTTTGTTGCAAAAGGGAGTGGGGTAATGCTTGAAGCTTTCGGCCTGTCGTTTGGTTACGGTGAGAAAACTGTGCTGAGCGAGGTCTGTTTCTCTGCGCCGAGGGGTCGGATTGTGGCCCTGATAGGACCGAACGGTTCCGGCAAGTCCACCCTTCTGAGATGCCTCAGAGGACTTCTTCCGGCGAGAGAGGGAAGCGTCCGTCTTTTCGGGAGACCTCTCAGGGATTACTCTCCGTCGGAGCTCTCCCGTCGCGTCGCTTTTCTTCCACAATCGCATGAACGAGTTCCCCCCGTACCGGTCTGCGAGTTGGTCGGAATGGGAAGGTCACCCTATCATAGAACTGGCTGGGTTCTTTCTGCCGAGGATCGTCTGAAGATTGACTGGGCGATCGACTACATGCAGCTAGACGGCCTGCGCAGCCGCACGGCGGACTCTCTGTCGGGCGGGGAGCGCCAGAGGGCTTGGATAGCTATGGTGCTAGCCCAGGATACCCCGGTCATTCTTCTGGACGAGCCGGTCACTTACATGGATCTGAGGTTTCAGAGGGAGCTTCTGGCCGTCCTGGTCGACCTGCGAGACAGGTTCACAAAGACTATCGTATCCGTCTTCCACGATATCAACCACGCGCTTGAGATAGCGGACGCAGTCTACCTGCTGAAAGATGGCAGAATCCATGGAGCGGGCGAATCGGAGCAGGTAGTAACCGAGAGCTCTATCCGGGACGTCTTCCAGGTGGGCACTCACCTGTGCCGGTTTAGCGGGCGGCGCAGAGCGTTCGTCGTCCCCCATGGAATAGATAACCTTTCAGATAGCCGTGCCGCAATCATTGAGAAGGGCGCTCATCTTCAACACGATCTTTTGCCATGCTTAGAAAAAGGGCGCTGATAATCGCCCTCGCCGCGGTGGCTCTGCTTGCCGCTGGTGCGGTGGGCGTAGCCGCTGGTAGTCTCCCGTTCAGCCTGGCCGAGATCTGGAGAGGGTTGCTGGGCGAAGGTGACAACCCCCTGGCGAAGCAGATCGTCCGTAACATCCGTCTGCCTCGCACTCTGACTGGACTGCTCGCCGGGATGAACCTCGCTGTTGCCGGTGCGCTACTGCAGGGGGTACTGCGAAACCCTCTGGCCTCACCTCACATTATAGGCGTCAACGCAGGGGCGGGTTTCATGGCCGTTCTTGCGATGATCGTCCTCCCTGGAAAGGTCGACTGGGTTACTCCGTGCGCCTTCGCCGGGGCCCTGATGGCCGTCTTTCTCGTGTACGGTCTCTCGCTCGCCTCTCGTAGCGGGGAGACGGTGAGAATCATCCTTGCGGGAGTCGCGGTCTCTGCTCTGCTTAGCGCCCTCACCTCCGGACTCATGTTCATAAACAGCGACAATCTGGAGATATCCTACGCCTGGCTTCTGGGGAGCCTCTCCGGGAGAGGGTGGAACCACTTCCGGCTGCTGTGGCCGTACAGCGCGGTCGGAGTCGCCGCTGCACTGGTGCTGGCCCCCAAGGTCAACATCTTTGCACTGGGCGACGAGGTTGGTAGCAGCCTTGGACTGCGCGTCAAGGCCTACAGGGCGGTGCTTCTGGCGATCGCCTCGGTGCTGGCGGGGAGCGCGGTCAGCGTCGCCGGGACCATCGGCTTCGTTGGCCTGATGGCACCGCATTTGGCACGCCTTCTGGTCGGGGTAGACCACAGATATTCACTGGGGTTGAGCGCGCTGATCGGCGCAACCCTTCTTGCTGCCTCGGACACCATGGCGAGGACGCTCTTTCATCCTGTGGAGCTCTCCGTTGGCATCGTTACAGCATGTCTGGGCGCTCCCTTCTTCCTCTTTCTGCTCTTTAGGAGAGGATAGGGCGCAATCCGGCGATCATCAGACGAAAGGTGAGATAAATGCACGAGTTTCTGGTTCACACATCGATCAACGCGCGGCGATTCGTCATGGACCATCTGAGGGAGCGGCTTCAGAGGGCAAAAGGCGGGGACGGGGCGAACACTGTCCTGACCACGCCCGATTTTGACCACTCGAAGAACTGGCTGCTCAAGGGACTGGCGGGCGACGGGCTACCCAGCGCGGCTCTCTCGCACGCGAGCGACTTCTCCCCCTTGGCCGAATCCACCCTGAGGGAGCTGTTCACCCCAGTTCCGGAGTGGGATGGTAGGCCTCCGCTTCGCAGCGAGGCGGCCTCATTTTGCGATACGGCCGGGCTCTTTCATCCAGTGTTCATCGTACCCATGGTCCCGGTTTACAACAGGAAACTCATAGCAAAGAAAGACCTGACGGGCTCCTGGACGGACCTGTTAGTTGACGGCAGAAGGATCGTGTTTCCGGACAGGAACACCCCGATAAGCAGGGCGGTACTGGCATATCTCAAGAGGGAGTGGCCGGACGAGTATCGCGACTTCCGCGAGAGACTCACTTTCGGTGGCTCGCCCGTAGAGGTGATACGGGCCGTGGGGGATGGATGGTACGACATGGGCGTCTCAAACGTGTCGTTCGCCTTGATGGCCAGTCAGCGCAGCGTAGAGACGTACACTCCTTCCCAGGGGGCGGTAGTCATACCTCAGGTGATGGCCTGGTCAAGGGGAGCTCCGGATGAGCTGTTATACATGCGCGAGCTGCTGATGGAGGAGGGGTTGCAGCGCTATCTGGACGAGCAGGGGTTCTGGGCTGTGGCTGATCTCTCTCCGGTGGGGCGCGGGTCTGCAACGAGTTGGAAGAGCGTGTGGAACGGATGGAGCGATTTTTTGGAAGGACTGCGAGCACTTGCGGAGGAGGAGGCGTGCGTCCATGTATAGGTCTCGCGGGTTCTACCCGATGCTTGCGCCGATCTACCCACTTTTAGCACAGCAGTATGTCGACGACTACGCCCTTGAGCGCGGGGTCGCGCTGGATATAGGCACAGGCCCCGGCTACCTGGGGGTGGAGCTTGCGAAGATCACCGATATGGCGATCTACTTCGTCGACATCAGCGAGGAGGCCCTTGACAAGGCGCGGGAGCTGTTCTCCTCTTCGGAGGCGGACAACGAGGCTCGCTTCATATGTGCAGACGTGCGCGCCCTCCCGTTCACTGACGGCTTTGCCGACTTCATCATGAGCAGGGGTTCGCTATGGTTCTGGGAGGCTCCGGAGGAGGGACTAGCGGATATCCACCGCGTTCTGAAGCCCGGCGGTGTCGCCGTCGTGGGCGGCGGCCTTGGACGCTACATACCCGCGTCGATGCGGGAGAGGATAGTCAGGGTGAACAGAGAGCACAGAGAACGTGGCGGGGAGAGGTGCCCTTGCTTCCGTGACTTTGCAAACCTCATCACACCGGAGCTGATGGAGAGAGCGGGGGTGGAGACCTACCGGATGCTGATGGAGGACCCGGAGGGGCACAGCGGAAAATGGGTGGAGATCCGGAAGGAATAGCTCATATACAAGAGGGGGGTTTTTACATGTTCAAGGGGTTTTTTACGAAGGCGGGCATAATTTTGTTGTTTCTGACGGCTGTATCGGGAGCGTTCGCACAGCCGCGCACCGTAACGGATCACGCCGGGTTCAAGGTCGTCATCCCCGAGGATCGCGAGCGGATAGTCGCTCTGAACCCGCTGCTGATGGAGGGGCTGTTCGCCATCGGAGTCACCCCGGTAGGCAAGGTGGAGGACTACCGGATCAGGGAGGAGGGAAACGCGCTCCCATCGGTCGGAACCCAGTCGAACGTCGATATCGAGGCGGTATACAGGCTGAACCCATCCCTGGTCATCGCCCATATTCGCTCTCACGGAGACCTGGCAAGGATCCTCCGCGAGGACGGGCGCGCTGTCTACCTGGTCGACCCGGGAAAGATGGGGGACAACCCGATGCTCGACTCGGTGATATTCCTCGGAGATCTGCTGGATCGAGGCGAGGCCGCCCGCGAGTACGCTGAGTCGACCTTCAGGCTGGCCGACGAGCTAAAACAGAAGGTGCAGGAGGAGACGGGCATAGGAAGCGCCATAGTCATAAGGGACGGCGACAGGATAACAGCCTCGCAGAACGCCACGATCTACGGCTCGATACTCAGGGCGTTCGGGATCCGCAACATCGTGCCGGAGGACATGCCGGGTTCGAACAAGGAGTCTTTTGTGGCGTTCGATATAGAGACGATCGCCAAGGAGGACCCTGACGCGATCATCATAGTCGCCTCAAGCGCCGACGCATCTCAGGACAGGGCGATTGTGGAGAAGTTCACCGACAACTCCCTGTGGTCGGGGCTGAGCGCCGTGAAGAACGGGCGAGTGTACGTCATGCCCTTCAAAGTACATCCGGGGCGCTCTACCGCGGAGCAGATGCTTCGCATAGCAGCGGACACGCTTCTTGGAAGATGAGCGACGACGTTCCGAAGGGCACCCGCCACGAGCTGAAGGCAGTCACCGTGTCGGGCCCTCCGTCGTCGGGCAAGACATCGGTCATCCTGAAGACCGTCCGGGAGCTGAGGAAGAGTGGGTTAAGCGTCGGTGCGGTGAAGTTCGACTGTCTAAGCTCCGACGACGCCAAGAGGTACGAGGGCGAGGGAATACCCGTGCGCACCGCCCTATCCGGCAGCCTCTGCCCGGATCACTTCTTCGTGAGCAACGTGGATGAGTGTGTCGCCTGGGGTGTGAACAACGCCTTCGACTTCCTCTTCATCGAGAGCGCCGGCCTGTGCGACCGTTGTTCGCCGCACATCCAGGGCACGGCCGCAGTGTGCGTCATAGACAACCTCAGCGGGGTGAACACGCCCGGGAAGATCGGCCCGATGCTGAAGCTTGCCGACATCGTCGTCATCACCAAGGGGGATATAGTCTCGCAGGCCGAGAGGGAGATCTTTGCACTTAAAGCGAGGCAGGCAAATCCCAGTGCCGTGGTGCTTCACGTCAGCGGCATCACAGGGCAAGGGGCGTGCGAGCTGGCGTCGCTGCTGATGGAGAGCGGGGAGGCGAGTTCGCTGTCAGGACGGAGCCTGAGATTCTCCATGCCGTCGGCGCTCTGCTCGTACTGTCTGGGCGAGACGCGAATCGGCAGGGAGCATCAGATGGGAAACGTCCGGAGGATACACCTTGAGTGAGATGATGAAAAGTATGGTACGCGCCATGAGCTTCGGGGAGCTCTTCGGTGAGTACCCGTTCGCGAGGGACTTCTTTGAAGCCAACAGCCTCCCTCCCACAGATTCCGTGAGCACCGTCGAAGAGTACGTCCAGGCCGTGAGCCCGGTGCTTCTGGAGGACATAGGGCTGGAGAGAGAAGGGCTGATAGAACGCCTGGAGGCCTTCATCGAGAGAATGAACGAAGTGAGGAAGGGGTCTGACTTCACCGTCGAGACGGTGACTGTGCTCGGGGGAAGGGACAAGAGCGGTACGCCCGAGAACGCCGTGTTGGAGATGCGCGCGGGAGAGGTCCTGTGCGTCGTCGGACCCACCGGCTCGGGCAAGAGTCGCCTGTTGGCCGATATAGAATGGATGGCGCAGGGGGACACCCCGACAGGCAGGCGAGTCCTCGTCAACGGTGAGAAGCCGCTGGCCGAGTGGCGTTTTTCTATGGAGCGCAAGCTGGTGGCCCAGCTCTCTCAGAACATGAACTTCGTGATGGATCTAAGCGTTTCAGAGTTCCTCCTGATGCACGCCGAAAGCCGCATGGTACCGGATGCGGGTGGTAAGGCGAGCGAGATACTAAGGCAGGCCAATATGATGACGGGGGAGCCCTTCTCGCCAGATACTCCGTTGACGGCGCTGAGCGGAGGACAGTCCAGGGCGCTGATGATCGCCGATGCCGCGTTTTTGAGCATCTCGCCCATAGTCCTGATAGACGAGATTGAAAACGCGGGAATAAACAGGAAGAAGGCCACGGAACTGCTCACCGGCAGGGGCAGGATAGTACTGATCGCCACCCATGACCCGCTTCTGGCCCTG
>JBAYOX010000098.1:0-6657 GCA_041678025.1 Aminobacteriaceae bacterium | reverse complement strand
TGATATAAGCGCACCTTCGGTTCTTTCCAGCTCAGTCTGCGCCATGAGAATGTCAAAGTTTTTTTCGAGCGCAATCTGCACAGCCTCGTCCAGTGTAAGTTTCTCAACACCCTCGGCGGCAAAAACTACCGAGAGCAACAAAAACATCCCAGTGGCTGCTTTTAGCATTTTTTTCCTGAAATTCATGATTTGCCTCCAAGGCTTTCAACTGATTGCACAGCACTTCTAACATAACGGCGGGTACGTTTCATGCGCGTCCATCGGAACAAGGCGGCGGACTTCTCTTTAAGGTCGTCGAGAATAAGATAAACCACCGGGATGACGAAGAGAGTCAGCAGGGTGGACGTCATAAGCCCGCCGGCAGTAGCGATCGCCATAGGCTGCCGCAGTTCCGCACCTTCGCTGAGACCAAGCGCCACAGGAATGGCCCCGACGATCGTCGAAAAAGCGGTCATGAAAATCGCCCGCAGTCGAAGCGGCCCGGCGTTCACGACAGCCTCTTTCTTATTGACCCCGCGCTGCCGCTCCTGGTTGATAAAGTCGACCAGGATAATACCGTTGTTCACCACAATCCCCACCAGCAGCATGATGCCTATAAACGCCATCATGTCCAAATTCTTCCCTGAGAGGTAGAGCAGCCCGAAGGCGCCCGGCATAAGCAGGGGGAGACAGAACATGATGGTGAAGGGGTGCATGAACGACTCGAACTGTATGGCCATCACCATGTAGACGAGCAGAACCACCGTTCCTAACGCCCAAAAGACGCGGTCGAAGTCTTCCTGCATTTTCTGCGACTGCCCGGACGGTTCCAGGGTGATGCTCCCGTCCTCCGGAAGATGCTTTGCCGCAACCGCGCTGATGATGGCAATCCCCTCGCCGCTGGAGATCCCCGAGACGTTTGCGCTGATTTCTATTGAAGTTTGCCGGTTCTGTCGCTTCACCACGTTGGGGGCCATCTCTTTCTCCACCGTTGCCAGGCCCGCGAGTGAAATGATCTCCCCGTTGTTGAGCACGAAAATATTTTCTATGTCCTCGCCATCGGTTCTCAGCGATTCTTCGGCCATTAGACGAATATCGTAGCGGTATCCTCCATCCTTGAATACCCCGACTTTCATCCCGCCGAAATATGCGCTGATCTCTTCCGACAGGGAGCGTACATCCAAATCCAGGTCGTCAACCCGTGCGCGGTTGAGCCGGATATTCAGCTGGGGTTTCTCAAGCCGGACATCGGTATCCAAATCCGTCAGGCGGGAGTCGTCCGCCAGCTCCGCCAGAATGCTATCCGCTATGGCGGCAAGCTGCTCGGAAGTCCCTCCTGAAAGGTCCATCGTAACGTCCGAACCGGCTCTCGTGGCCAGGCTCAGTTTCGCGTCGGGAAAGCTGGAAAACTCCCGGCGGAGCTCGTTCTTGATCTCCTCGATACCGGCCCTCTCGCTTCTGGAAACAAAAGTGAGGTAGAGGCTGCCCTTGTTCGCCTCCGACCCGGTCCCGCTCGCAATAGTACCGTAGGTGTAGGCCACATCCTCCCGCTCCTGCACCATTCCGTTCAGTCTGGCCAGAAAGCGCTCGCTCTCCTCGAGAGCCGTGCCATCGGCCAGTTCAAAGGAGATTGTCAACTCGCCCTGGTCCTCCGAGGGGAAGAAGGATGTTCCAAGGTTGGCGGCGAATAACAGGCCGATAAGGAAAGTCCCCAGAGCTATCGTCATGGTGATTCCTCTGAAACGAACCGCCAGTCCAAGAAGTTTGCCGTAGCCCTTCTCCAGAGAGACGAGGAAGTTCCTGGCTAAACGAGCCGGTAAACGCTGGGACTCTTCAACACGCATGACTCTGGAAATCAAGAAAGGAGTTAGAGAGAATGAGAGGATAACAGAAATGGCAATAGTACAGACCACGGTAATACCAAAGGAATAAAAGAATTTACCGATTATCCCTCCCATGAATGTTATGGGGGCAAAAACCGCCACGGTAGTCAAACCGCCACCGATAACCGAGAATGCCACCTCGCTCGTACCCTCGTCTGCCGCCTGCAGGGGGCGCATTCCCCTGCCCATATTGCGGTGGACGTTCTCCAGCACCACTATCGTAGCATCCACAACCATTCCGACAGAAAGAGAGATCCCCATCATGCTCAGGTTGTTGATTGTGACGCCCAAAGCCTTCAAGAAGAGGAAACTTCCTAGAAGACAGACTGGAATCGTAATCACAGTCACGAAGGTCGCCCGGAGCGTCTGGAGAAAGAAAAGCATGATCAGGGCGCACAGGACGACAGCGAAGACGATATCGCTCCCGACACCTTCCATAGAGCGCCGAATGAAGTCCGAAGTGTCGGTAAGAATATTGATTTCAACACCTTTCAGGGCACTCTCTTTGAGCTCTTCGACTCTTTTGACGATATTCTCCGCCACGGTCACTTCGTTTGTGCCGCGCTGTCGTACGACAGAGAGAAGGATTGCCTCTTCTCCGTTGTACATGGCGACGCTGGAACGATCCTCCAGCCCATCCTCTACCCGTGCAATGTCGCCGAGGCGTACAGTCGCCCCCTTCTGCACCAGCACCGGCAGAGTCCTCAACTCATCCACGGATGCATATTCAGCATTCAGACGAAGCTGGAACTCGTATTGATCCGATTTGACACTTCCCGAGGGGAGATCGACATGCCGTTTGTTTATCGCTGAAGATATATCGCTGACGGAGAGTCCTCGTGCTTTGAGCTTCGTAGGATCGAGCCAGATCCGGATCTCCCTTTCCCGAAGTCCGGGAGTACTCACGCTGCCTACCCCATCCACCGACTCCAGGCGAGGTCTGAGTATCTTGTCGGCATATTCGGCCTTTTCACTGTAGGGCATTGTCCCCGTCACGGCAATAGTAACAATGGCCTGGTCAGAGGAGGAGAATTTCTGGACAATGGGGGTGTTTGCCTCGTCAGGAAGATCTGCGATAGCGAGATTGATTTTGTCCCTCACATCCGCCGCCGCTACGTCCACATCCTTATCCAATTCAAATTCAACTGTTGTTCTGCTTGATCCCTGGTAACTGGTCGAAGTGATGTTCTTTACACCGGAGATACTGCTCAGCTTCTCTTCGATAGGGTCGACAACATCGTTGTCCATGATCGAGGCACTCGCTCCGCTCATGGTGCAACTCACCGAGACGGCAGGGAAATCTATGTCCGGAATACGCTGCATCCCCATCGTGAAAAGCGCGGAAATGCCGAAGAAGACTAGCGCCATCGTGCATATGATCACCGTGACGGGGCGTTTGAGAGAGATCGAAGTAATTTTCACTTTGAGCCATTTTCCTTTCGCACGGCGATAAGGCCTGCAATAATAACCTCTTTTAAGAACTCAAGGAAAGGCTTGTCCATTCCGACCAGCTCCCCGTTGCTGATTTTCTGTCCCATGCCTAAGAAGAGAGAGTGTAAAACCTCCTCGACTATGATGGGGTCGATTTTTTTGAAAACGCCCTCATTGATTCCTCTTTCGATTGTAAATAAAAATTTCTCTCTGATATCACCGAAAATCCGGTCCTCCTCGCCGCTCCTATGAGACTGCCCTCCCAGAGCTTTGACTATCGCGGATACACCAAGCCTGTTTTCGAAGAGATCCTTGGTCAGGATGTCAAGAATCTGAGACAGGAGGTCAACTGTGTCGGACTTTTCATAATCAAGACTCAGAATTTTATCCCGCATAGGGGCCGTCCTCTTCAGTATTATGAAATGTATTATGTCCTCCTTATTCTTAAAGTAGTTGTAGACCGTCCCCTTCGCTATCCCTGCTCTCTTTGCCAAACGCTCCATGGTGAAATCAGCCCAGCTTCTTTCCACGAGAATGTCAAAAGCAGCCTGAATAATAGCGTCCTTCGTCATTTCCTCCATTATTTCTTTCTTTTCTTGTATAAACCGAGCCATGCTTTACACTCCTTTGTATTCTAATGACCCTTCTTCACAATAATGACCGACGGTCATATTATGGAATAAAAGAATAATCGTTGGACCGGTGTATGTCAAGAGGGGAAAAATACGTATGTAACGGGACAGGGACCGTAGGAGCGGTCCGGGCATATAAAGAGAGGGGTTTTCAGGCATCCAAGGAATTTCAAGGCTTTACAGTTACAACGAATGGTAATCGGGTAGGAGGGGGCGGCTAGCCCCCGTCCTCCCACACCACCGTACGTACCGTTCGGTATACGGCGGTTCACAAAGTTTAACCTACAGAGAAGACCGAACTTAAGCTGTACAGGCCCCGGGACAGGACTTGCACCTGGTAGATAACGCCCATGCCGGGCACACTAAAAAAAACGGGCCCTGTACACAGGGCCCGTAAACTATTGTTCCACCTTACCCCGCTGCGTTCTCCACCACGTCAAGCTCAGAGTTAAGCCAGTCCAGGATCTTCTTCACCAGCTCCATGGAGCCGTCCTTGTGCCGCCTCATCCAGAAGGAGTAGAGCCAGGCCTCGATGGATGAATCCGCCTCGAAGATGGCAAGAGTGTCGCCGTCGATCAGCTCCACGTCAAGGGGCGAAGTGTAGCCGCTTCCCCTGTTGATCTTCGGGAACCCCGCCAGATAAAAAGTTTTTCCTCCGTTAAGGTTCCCGTAGTTGCCCAGTTCGAGGATGGCCCCGAACTTCTCCTCCCAGTCTTCGGTGGATACCACAGCGTCGTAGTAGATGGGCAGCTCCCGGATGACCGGCTCCAACTTCAGCGGAAGAATTATCTGATGTACTATGTAGTCCGACAGGTTGAAGGGCGATTTGGCCATGTCCACGGAGCCGCTGTCGCTCAGAATGGCAAGAAAATTAAGAATATCTGACGTGCCGCTTTTCTCGGAAATGTAGCTGAAGTTGTTTATTATCCGGGCAATACGCAGCTTGCCCCCAAGAAGGCCTATGAACTTTGCGTCCTCCATGTCCACTTCGCCGCCGTCATTGGCCTGAATACTTAAGTTTTCCGGCTCCAAGTTGTGGTATTTTGCCGACTCTATGATATAGCTGCTTGCTGTCTCAAGAAAGCTGGCCTGCTGGGCCGACGCCGGAAGGGCGGCAAACATAAGAGCAAAAAGTACAAGCGCGAGTTTTTTCATTCTGAAATACCTCCTGAATAGAAAAGCTGTAAGATCGGGCGGAGCGCTCTTAAGCTTTGTGAAAACTATACTTATATAATACCAATGAAATCTATTTTAAGCCATCACCCCTCCGGATGAGTCCGCTGCTTTTCACAGCGGAATGTGGGAATACAACATCCCCCCCTTACAGGTTCTTCCAGTGCTTGAAGCCCTCCCCCACTACCTCCGCCACGTCGGCCATGATGATGAAGGCGTTCGAATCGATGGAGACGGTAAAGAGCTTCAGTTCCATTGCCTGTCGGCGGTTGAGCACCACCATTATCATCGGACGCTCGGCACCGGAGTAGGCACCCTCGCCCCGGATGATCGTGGCGCCCTTCTCCATCTCTTCAACGATAAAGCGCTTAACCTCCTCCATTTTGGAGGTTATGACGGTTACCTGTTTTCTTCGGTCGAAGGACTTCAGCACGCTGTCGATGGCCACGCTTTCAACATAAAGAAGCACCCCGCCCATGAGCAGCTGTTCCAGGTCCACGGCAAACCAGGAGAGAAAAAGGATGGCCGTGTTGATGTAGAAAGAAAACATGCCTACATCAACGCCCCAGCGTTTTTTGGCTGCCACGACGATAACGTCGGTTCCCCCTGTCGATCCGCCCACCATGAAAACAAGGCCCATGCCCAGGCCGCTGCATACCCCGGCGAGCAGCGCGGCTAGAAAGGTGTTGGCCAGAACGGGGTAGGAGAAGAGCTCAAAGAAGGCCACCGCCGCCGATGAGAGGAGGGAGACGTAGAGGGTCCACAGGACAAAGCGGGGGGAGAGTACCCGCCACCCCCAGGCCAGGAGCAGTACGTTTCCTATGGCGATCACCCACGCGGGGGAGATATCGAAAACATAGCGGGTAAGCAGGGCTATTCCCGACAACCCCGCGCCGGCGAAGCGGTACGGTATTACCAGGGCCACAATGGAAAAATTCATTAATATGGCACCCAGGGTGGCGTACCAGAAGGTCCCCCACTCGGCCCGGACAAGGTCGCCAAACTGCCTTAAAATTTTGCGGGTGTTGAATCGCTCCATGGTCTCTTCCTTTCGTCACGCTTTCGCAATAAAAAAGAGCCCGCGAAGGGCTTACGGTCTTTCCCAGAAGGCGGGAGGGGCCCCGCAAAAATACGGAGCTCCTCCCGTTAACGCCGCTTAAGAAGGAGGGCGAGGGGCACCAGGAGGAACGGGGATGCCCTTGAAGTTCTTTAAAAGCGGTTGCGCAGGGTGAACTCCACTGTTTTTTCCTCGTCCGGCTCTGCGGTTACGTCGAAGCGCAGCGCGAAGGCGGAGGTCTTCTCGTACTCTGCGGTGGACGAGACTACCTCCCAGTCGCCGTAGACGCTCTCGTTGAAGGAGACGGTCGCAGGTTCGTCTTTCTTGCGGTTCTTGACGACCAGCTCCCAGGATGTCTCTATCACGTTATCTGCGATCTTCTTGTACTTTGTCTGGCGGCGCTCGGCAACCACGTCAAAGGCCTCGCCGACGGTCAGGCGCACCTCCTCGTTGCGGGGGGTGTGGTCTATCCTGTCCTCGCCGATGAACTGAAGGCTGCCGC
>JBAYOX010000097.1:0-6664 GCA_041678025.1 Aminobacteriaceae bacterium | reverse complement strand
TCAGGTGCTTATCGAGGTGAAAAAGAGGCTGGAGTTCCTGTCGGATGTCGGTGTCGGCTATCTCTCCCTCCTTCGAAGGGCGGACACACTGAGCGGAGGCGAGAGCCAGAGGATTCGCCTGGCCACCCAGATTGGGTCAAAGCTCAGCGGGGTGCTGTACGTCCTGGACGAGCCGACGATTGGCCTTCACTCTAGGGACACGGAGAAGCTCGTGCACACCCTTGAATCCATAAGGGACCTCGGCAATAGCGTAATCGTGGTCGAGCACGACAGGGAGACCATCATGGCGGCAGACTCGATCATCGAGATGGGGCCGAACGCCGGAGAAGGGGGAGGGGAGATAGTCTTCTCCGGGAGCTATGATGAGGCCCTGAAGTCAAACCGGCTTACCGGTCCCTACCTGAGGGGAGAGAGCAACGCGGTCATATCGGGAGAGAGGCGGAAACCCTCAGGGGCGCTGATAGTAAAAGGGGCCTCTCACAACAACCTGAAGGGGATCGACGTCTCCTTCCCAACCGGTGTCTTTCTGTCTGTGACCGGTGTATCGGGCTCGGGAAAGAGCAGCCTGGTGCACGACGTGCTGTACAAAGGACTCAGAAGGCTTCTCGACCGTGATTTTCGGGAGAGGGCGGGCAGTCATATCGCAATAGAGGGGTGGGAGCAGTTCAGGAACGTGATACTGGTCGACCAGAGCCCTATCGGACGCACTCCTCGTTCGAACCCCGCCACATACACAGGTTTGTTTACACTGATAAGGGAGCTGTTCTCCGATCTCCCTGAGTCTCGTATCAGAGGATTCGCTCCTGGTAGGTTCAGCTTCAACGTTAAGGGCGGGCGTTGCGAGGCCTGTGGCGGAGGCGGGGTCACCAAGGTCTCCATGCTCTTTCTTCCGGATGTTTACGTTCCGTGCGAGGTCTGCGGAGGGAAGAGGTACAACCAGGAGACCCTATCGGTAAAGTTCAAGGGCAAGTCCATAGCTGACGTCCTTGAGATGACGGTGGACGAGGCACTCGCATTCTTCCGCGACATACCCAGGATAGCCTCGAAACTGGCGCTGATCGCGGAGGCGGGGCTTGGATACATCCGCCTGGGGCAATCGGCTCTCACCCTCAGCGGAGGGGAAGCTCAGAGGGTAAAGCTCTCCAAGGAGCTCAGCAAGCGCTTTAGCGGCCCTACTCTCTATCTGCTGGACGAGCCGACGACTGGACTCTTCTACACGGATGTCGAAAAACTTTTGGGCATCATCAACAAGATAGTTGACAACGGAAACACAGTAATCCTGATAGAACACAACCTAGATGTGCTGCTCTCCTCGGACTATGTTGTCGACCTGGGGCCCGAAGGGGGCGATGGTGGGGGAGCCCTGGTAGCCTCGGGGACTCCTGAGGAACTGGCTAAAAAGGGAAAGGGCTACACCGCAGCGTTCATCAAAAAATACGCCGAAGAGATCGAGGAGAGGAAGAATAATGGAAAGAAAAAGAAGCGGGCCCTACGAAAAAAGGGAGAAAAACAGCCGAACGGGTGGGAGGCCGGACTTCCGAAGACCGGCTCCTCCTAGAGAGGAGAGAGTCGTTGACAGGATCAGCGAAGATCTTCACTGGGGCAGGCAGATAGTCGTAAAACTGCTCAAAGAATCCCCGGACAAGGTTCAGAAGGTCTACCTAGGAAAGAATGTGACCGACAGATTCTCAATGCAGATCGGCGAACTGGCGGAGAAGGGGCGAGTGGTCGTGCAGAGGGTGGCGCCCGAGGTCCTGACAGAGATGTGCGGCGGGGGAGAGCATCAGGGGGTTGCGTGCAGAAGCGGTATCTCCATGATAGGGCTGGAGGATCTGCTTGCGCGTCTCTCCGGCGGGGCAGGGCCTGTCCTGCTGGTGTTGCTGGATCATATTCAAGACCCCCACAATCTGGGCTCAGTCGCCCGCACCGCCGAAGGGTGCGGTGCGTCCGCAGTCATCTTCCCCAAAAGGCGTTCGGCCCTGCCTGGTGCCACTGTGGTTAAAGTAAGCGCCGGGGCGGCTCTGCGAGTGCCCATGGTCGCGGTGAACAACGTATCTCAGACCATTATGGAGCTGCAGCGGAACGGTTTCTGGACGATAGGGTTGGATAATAACTCCGGACGCTCCATCTGGTCGGAGCCTATGCCGGAGAGAACAGTTCTTGTCGCGGGCTCTGAAGGTGAAGGACTGTCACGACTCGTGGGTGAGACGTGCGACGAGATAGTAAGGATTCCGCTCTCCGGTTCGACAGGTTCGCTGAACGCAGGAGTAGCCTGCGGGGTCGCCATGTTCGAATGGGCCCGAAAGTGGGGAAGACAGGACTAGAACAGTAAACCGCAGAGGGGCGGAAAGTCCCTAGAAGATGGTCTTTATGCCCCCTAGCTCCGTGCCTCTTCCGAGCTTCAGTGCCCGTTTGAGGATATGCCTTGCCACGTAGAGGTCAAAGGCCGCGAATCCGACTGACTTGAAGAGCGAGCCTGAAAGGTGATCAACCCTTTTATCAGGTGATAGCAGAAGAGAGCCGAGGGTTTTGATCCTCTCCCGTTTAATAATCCCCGACCGCAGAGGATGAATAAGATCCCCCGTCTCGTCCAGGGCGTGCTTGGAATCTACAAAAACCTCCGATACGCCCTGGAATACCGTATCGGGGTACTCCCTCATATCCGGACGGTAGGAGCCGATTCCAATAAGCGTTTTTCCCTTGAAAGACGATGGGGAACACCTGAATAGAGGCGTCGAGGTATTTGTTGTAGCTGTAATGACTACGTCTGAGCTTTTGAGCAGAGCCGTGGCGTCCTCTGCAATACTGATATTGAGGTCTGGCAGAAGCTCTTGAATGCGGCGGGCACATGTCTTGGCCTTCGAAATCTCGGTGTCGAAAAAGACTACTTTTGAAAAGTTACGGACCGAGCATGCAAATCGCGCCTGCCAAAATCCCTGATCTCCCGCGCCTACAACTCCGAGTCTCTTCACGCCCTCTTTTGAAAGTGTGCGTACAGCAAGCCCCCCGACTCCTCCTGTCCTAAGAGCAGTCAATGTGCGTCCATCGAGAAGGGCGCTAAGCCTCCCGTCAGAGCCATCAAACAGCAGGAAAAGACCGTTGATAAACGGCTTTTTCCTAATCGGATTGTCGGGAAAAAGGGTCAGGATCTTCAATCCCCATTCTCTCTGGGAGAGGCAGGGCATCGTAATGAGAGAGTTGTCTCCGAAAGAGAAAGAGTTTCTGGGGGGCGCGACCATCGAATCGGGAGAGGACTCCATGTCGACCATTGTTTCCTCCACTGAACCGATAACGCCAGAGAAGCTGAAAGAGGCGAGAATGTCGTCCGCGCTCATAAAAAACATAACATTACCTCCTTATGGAAAATGTGAAAGATTGTGACGCTACATAAGAATACTACTCCGTGTACGATAATGAGTCAAATGTCATTCATATTGTGCGATTAATATTTATCATTACTATTAAATTTAATGTAGCGAGAAATATGAATTCTAACGTTATGAATCAGCTCGCTCGTTGATTTTCTGGAATAATCTTCAGATTAACTCTTGACAAAGAAGCCGGTCGCGGTGCAAAATTGGACCTTACAGAATGTAGCCTGTCTTTTCGGTGGAAGACATCGGCTCGACAAAAAAGATAAATATTCTTATCGTGCTACTGCGCTGTCTCAAGCCACCCGGTTTCCAGGAACTTGCGGGCTTTATTTGGAGTTGTATTATTGAAGTAGAGCATTATATAAATCTTTTTTCCGTTTATCCGCGAAAGGAGGAAACAGTATTGGATGGGAAGGTGAACTCTGGAGGAAAAGGAAAGGATCTCGCTCTGATCGAGGAGCATCCGATTCTTGAGTTCCAACACGGCAAGAGGGTCCGTTTCATTTTTGACGGTGAAGAGCTCGAGGGATTTGAGGGAGAGCCCATTTCTACGGCGCTCCACGCAAACGGAGTCAAGATTTACAGAGAGACCGCCGACATGCACAGGCCGAGAGGCTTCTTCTGCGCGATAGGGAAATGCAGCAGCTGCTTCATGGTGGTGGACGGAGTACCGAACGTCAGGACTTGCATTACTCCTCTTACTGCCGGGATGAAAGTTGAGACTCAGCGAGGCAAGGGAGTCGTGCCGAACTCCGACGAAGGGAGCGCTCGTTCATGAAAAAACTCTCCACAGAGGTCCTTGTCGTAGGGGGAGGCGCCGCTGGGCTTAGCGCGGCGGCGGAGGCTGCATCGGCGGGAGCGAAAGTATTGATAGTCGAAAGCGACCTTCGCCCTGGAGGGCAGCTTATTAAGCAGACCCACAAGTTCTTCGGCAGCAAGGACGAGTATGCCGGTACTCGAGGCTTTAAAATCGCAGACATCCTGCTCGACGAAATCAACTCCTTCAAGGACAGCGTTTCAATCCTCCAGAACACAACCGTAAGTGGTTACTACATGGAAGACGATATCTTCACGGCCATGAGAGGCGAAGAGGAGTACTTCCAGATAGACGCTAAAAAGACCATCGTTGCCACAGGCGCGCAGGAGCGCCTCATACCGTTCCCGAACAACGACATCCCCGGTGTTTACGGCGCAGGAGCCGTTCAGACGCTTATGAACGTATATGGGGTGTTGCCGGGGAAGCGGGTATTGATGATCGGTGCCGGAAACATTGGCCTTATAGTCAGTTATCAGTTGATGCAGGCGGGCGTCCAGGTTGCCGCAGTTGTCGAAGCGGCCCCGCGCGTTGGGGGGTACTGGGTCCATGCGGCCAAGATTCGCCGTATGGGAGTCCCGATCCTTTTGCGTCACTCAATTAAAATGGCAGTTGGAAAAGATTGCATCACAGGTGCCGTCATCACGGGCCTGAACGAGAAGTTTGAACCTGTCGGTCCCGAGCAGGAGGTCGAGTGCGACCTGATATGCATAGCCGTGGGCTTGAGCCCGACGACGGAGCTTCTCTCTCAGGCGGGATGCAAGATGATGTATGTCCCACAACTGTGCGGAAATGTCGCACAGAGGGACCGTAGCATGAGGACATCGAATCCGAAGTTCTACACAGCAGGCGACTCTGGCGGTATAGAAGAGGCAAGCGCGGCCATGGTCGAAGGACGAATCGCCGGGCTATCAGCCGCTGCCGATCTTGGGTATCCCACGGAGCACGGAAAGCTTGATGAGTACTGGGGGCGTCTTCTTTCGCTTCGCAAGGGCGAGGCGGGCGCGCGCATCTGTCAGGGAATCGACTGTGTTCTCGTAAAAGGTTGGGAGGGTGCGGCAAATGAGTGATAAGGAGCTGGAGATGCTTTTCAACAGCGGAGTTCTGACAGGGGAGAGAGAGGGTGCCCTTCTGCCTCCTCGCGACCTCTGGGAGCAGAAGAAGGGCGGGCTAGTAGTGGTCGAGTGCCCTCAGAGAATCCCCTGCAACCCGTGCCACACGAGTTGCCCCACCGGTGCCATAGTTGCTTTTGCCGATATCAACGATACCCCGAAAGTGGACTGGACGAAGTGCACCGGCTGTACTCTGTGCGTGTCTGCATGCCCCGGCCTTGCCTGTTTTGTAATAGATCTGACCTTCTCGGATGACATCGCTCTCTATAAGCTCCCCTACGAGATGCTCCCGCTGCCTGTCAAGGGACAGAAGGTACAGTGCCTTGATCGTGAAGGCAACTGCGTAGCTGAGGGGACGGTAGAGAATGTAACGCAGCCGAGAAAGGACAGGACACATGTGGTTCACGTCTCAGCACCTAAGAGCCTGTTAACGGTTTTCCGTTCAATAAGGGTGGTGGAATAATGAGCGCTCCGACTGAGAATAACGAGAAGGTCTATGTCTGCCGATGCGAGGAGATTACCATGGAGGAGATCCATGAGTGGATTGACCGGGGTTACGACACAGTGGAGGAGCTCAAAAGGGTGCTCCGCGTCGGGATGGGCCCCTGCCAGGGGCGTGGTTGCCAGGATATAATAATGAGGGAGATCGCTAAAAAGACCGGAAAACCGATAACCGAGGTGGAACCCTCAAGGGTTCGTCCGCCGGTGAAGCCCGTGAAGCTTGGTCTCCTTGCGGACGGAGGTGAAAAGTGATGGGCTGGAAGTCTAATGCGGACATAGTCGTTGTCGGCGGAGGCATTGTCGGGGTTGCCACGGCTTATTATCTCGCTAAACTTGGGGTGAGAGATGTAGTCGTGGTGGAAAAGGGGACCATCTGCAGCGGCTCTACCGGAAGGTGCGGCGCGGGCATTAGGGCCCAGTGGGGCACCGAGATGAACTGCAGGCTGGGAGTCGCCGCTCTTGACATTTTTGAACAGCTTGACGATGAGCTGGGGATGTCCATCGGGCTGAACCAGGGAGGCTATCTGCTGGTCGCCTACACCGACGAGGAGAAGGAGACGCTTCGGAAGGGCATGGAGCTGCAGAACTCCCTCGGTATAGAGTCGAGGATGATCACTCTCTCCGAGGCCAGAGAGATATGTCCGGGTCTGGCAGCCGAGGACGCCGTCGGGTTTTTCTTCCACGCAAGGGATGGCCACGCCGACCCCTTCCTGACAACATTCGCCTACCTCGAGGCCGCGAAGCGCCTTGGGGTGACCTGCCACAGAAACACAGAGTGCACGGGCGTGACGGTTCGCAACGGCGTTGTCCAGGGAATTGAGACGAACAGAGGTCCGATAAGCGCGCCTATCGTGATAAACTGC
>JBAYOX010000096.1:0-6681 GCA_041678025.1 Aminobacteriaceae bacterium | reverse complement strand
GAGGTTGCGAAGGGAAGAGGCTTCTACGACAAGGCCCCGTGGAAACGCTTTCTGATCCTTGCGAACGGTTCGTTCTTTAATATCATCCTAGCGATGCTCCTGACCGCGGCATTCCTATACGGGCATGGCATTATGGATCTGTCGGCCACTACCATCGGTGAGCTTATCGAGGGGTACCCTGCCCAGTCGTCGGACATCCGCCAGGGTGACTCGATAGTCGCAGTGAACGGAAAGACCGTATCCTCATGGCGGGAGATGTCAGACAGCATCCGCGCCGCCTCTCCTGCAGGGCCCGTTGACATAACCCTTGAACGAGGCGATGAAAGAGTGTCTATGTCCATTGTAATCCCTCAGGACGATCAGGGCGTCTACCTGCTCGGGATAAGGCCCGGCTTAAAACGCTTCCCCGCGGGGGAGGCTCTTACCTCCGCCTTTTCCTATACGATAGAAATGACGGTGGAGATGCTGCGAAGCATAATCCGCTTTATAGCCGGCACGGAGAAGGTCGACGTCGCCGGCCCTGTCGGAATAGCATCGATGGCCGGAGAAGCCGCCCGAAGAGGTCTTTGGCCGTTTGTTACCTTCATGGCGCTGATAAACCTCAACCTTGGCCTCTTGAATCTGTTTCCCTTCCCTGCGCTGGACGGTGGACGGCTTGTGTTTACCGTGGGGGAGATGTTAATCGGACGACGTCTTCCCGAGAGGATCGAGAACTTCATCCATATGTCGGGTTTCGTCCTGCTGATCATGCTGATCGTCTACGTCACATGGCAGGACATAGCTAATGTGTTCGGAGGGAGGTAGAAGGTTGAGCACGAGAAAGGTCACTATCAAAGGCCTTCAGATCGGAGGCGGTTCGCCTGTTCGGGTGGAGAGCATGTTGAAGATACCTCTTTCTCTGCGAGAGGAGTGCCTTGCCCAGTGTGCCCGTCTGCAAAAGTCCGGCTGCGAGCTTGTCAGAGCGGCCTTTCCTTCGATAGAGCTTCTGGACGACCTGGAATGGCTGGGTGAGCGCTCTTCAGTCCCGTTGATGGCCGATATTCACTTCGACGGCGCACTGGCCCTAGCGGCAATGGAGGCGGGAATACCCTCGGTGAGGATCAATCCGGGGAATATGCCGATCTCGAGTATCAGGTCTATTGTAGCGTCTGCAAGGGAGAAGAGGGTCCCTCTCAGAATAGGGGCGAACGGCGGCTCTCTCTCATCCTCCCAGATAAGGGAGGCCGAGGGGATTCGCTCCGACGCTCTGGCATCGGCAGTGGAAGAGCAGCTGCAAATACTGCTTTCGGAGGGCTTTTACGATATAATATTATCGGCTAAATCAACTTCTGTCATGGAAACGGTCAGAGCCAATACGCTGCTGGCATCGAAACACCCCGACTTTCCTGTACACATCGGCATCACCGAATCGGGATACGGGAGGGACGGACTGGTCAAGAGCGCCGCTGGTTTATCCCTCCTGCTTGCTCAGGGAATTGGCGACACACTCAGGATAAGCCTCACGGAACCTCCCGAGGAGGAGGTCAAAGCCGGATACTCCCTTCTTCGGGCGCTGGAAATCCGCTCGCGCGGGGTGAACATAATATCCTGCCCCACATGCGGGCGCAAACGGCTGGATGTAAAGTCCATCCTGGAGGTTTTGGAGCCCTCCTTCGCAGATCTTCCGGACGGTCTTTCAGTAGCCGTGATGGGGTGCGAGGTAAACGGGCCCCGCGAGGCCATGGATGCCGATTTCGGCGTGGCTGGCTCGTTATCCGGCGTCGTGATTTTCCAGAAGGGACAGGTTTTAAAAGAGGTAACACTGGACGAGCTTCCGAGAGCATTCGACGAGTTCATCCGTTCGTTTCAGTAGAGAAGGACCGCAACAAATATCATTGGACCATCTGAAAGGAGAATGTAGCAACAATGGCCGTAAACCTCAAAGGACGCAGTTTTTTAACTCTGATGGACTTCACTCCCGATGAGATATACTACCTGCTTGACCTCTCGGCGGATCTCAAGGCGAAGAAACGCTCCGGCGTACGCGGGGCAGCACTACAGGGCAAGAACGTCGCCCTCATCTTCGAGAAGTCATCGACCAGGACCAGGTGCGCCTTCACCGTCGCATGCATCGACGAAGGCGGACATCCGGAGTTCCTCGGCAAGAACGACATCCACCTTGGCGCCAAGGAGGACGTAAAGGACACGGCAAGGGTGCTCGGAAGGATGTTTGACGGCATTCAGTATCGCGGCTTCGCTCAGTCGCTGGTGGAGGAGCTGGCAAAGTACGCTGGAGTCCCGGTCTGGAACGGACTGACAGATGACGACCATCCGACCCAGATCCTAGCCGACTTCCTCACAATTCAGGAGAACTTCGGAAAGCAACTCAAAGGCATACGCCTCGTCTACTGCGGCGACGGAAGGAACAATATGTCCAACGCCCTTATGATCGGCTGCGCCAAGCTCGGAATGCACTATGTCGTGGCCTCTCCCAAGTCGCTGTTCCCGGAAAAGGGACTTCTTGACACATGTTCGAAGATGGCCGCTGAGAACGGCGGTTCCGTGACGGTCTTCGAGGATCCGTTCGAAGCGATGAAGGGCGCGGACGTGATCTATACGGACGTATGGGTGTCGATGGGCGAGGAGGCGAAGGTCGAGGAGCGAAAGAAGCTGCTGACTCCCTATCAGGTGAACATGAAGCTTATGAAGGCATCGGGGAAGGACTCGACCATATTCCTGCACTGCCTGCCTGCGATCAAGGGGCAGGAGGTAACTGAGGAAGTATTCGAATCTCCGAACTCGAAGGCATTCGACGAGGCCGAGAACCGTATGCACACTATCAAGGCCGTCATGGTGGCTACGATAGGCAACCAGTAGGGGCCATATAGACCCCGCTCAGGAGGCGAGTGTTGATGGCTAAGGAGAACTATCGCGTCTTCAAGTGCGCCTCATGCGGGACCGAGTTCCGCGCGGAGGCGAGGGAGAGAACCCCCCGATGCACAGAGTGCGGGGGCAAGGTCCTGATCCTTCTCGAGGGAGAGAGCCTCTCCAGGGGAAAGTGCAGCGGTTGCACCGCCTCCTCTTGCTCCGGCTGAGGCGTCTGATATTCGGGGCGGCGGTTCGCCGCCCCTCACTTTTTCAAAGCACTATCGAGATGGACGGCTCGATGCTCTTAAGCCCCTTCAAGGTGCGCAACGAGTCGACGAAACGCCTGACCTCTCCGGCGTCCCCTTTTAGAACTATGCACTCCAAACAGTGATCATGATCCACATGCACGTGGGTAGTGCAGACGATGCTGCTCCCGAAGTCGTGCTGCAGCGCTGTGAGGGCGGCTATCATATCCTTCCCGTGATGGTCGTACATAATGGTGACCGTCCCGTAGACCATACCCTCTCCGTCCAACCATCTCTCTCTTGAGAGCCTCTCCCGAATAAGCTGACGCAGCGCCTCGGAACGGTTTGGCATGCCATTCCTTTCGATGAACGCGTCGAACTCCTCAAGCATTGCCTCCGGGACTGCAACTCCGAAACGTACCAATAGGCTCAAGAAAACCCCTCCTCTGCCCAGGTGAATTGGAGTATAATACAGTAAATACTTGTAAAGGAGGGTGCCTCCATTGCACTCGGCCTCGTTTACACTGAAGTCGCTCGAAGGGCCCTTCATCAACGAAGCTCTGCTTCATATACGCCGTTCTTCCTCTCTAGAGGAGTTACGCGGACTCGCACGTTCAGAAGTAGCTTTCTGTGCCTCTCTGGTCGGCGAGCAGACAAGGGAGGCAGTGGTATTCGACGACGGCGGAAACGAGATCGAACGACTCGCTTATAATACTACACTCGGAGACAGCGTTGCACTCCCCTTCAGGGTATTCCACGCGGGAGGAATCCCCTGCGGGCTCTCTTTTGAGAATGGGCTTCTGTCACCGGACACCGGCCGGGCCCTAGCACTTGCGGGAGTAGGGGTAGTATGTTGTTTCCCCTCGGAGGAGGCCTTGAGAAGCTATCCATTAGCAGATTTCGCGCGCGTAAGAGCTATTGAGAACGGTTTTTTCGTCCTCCTTGTTCTTCCCAACAGGGACTGCATTCTATGTGTTGAGCCGCGAAAGAGTCAGGACCAGGCCTCTTTCTTTGTAGAGTCGGGGCATCATTACGAGCTTATGCTCGAAAGGGCACGCTACCGCGGATCAGGACCCTCGTTTTCTTTTTCTTCGTTCATCTCATGCGGAGTACGATGAACACGTCGGTTGTGCTAAAATATTGCCGTTCCCTCCTGGATAAAGAGGTATCCGATCTTTCCTGGGAAAGGGCTTTTCGTGCGCTGTAAACTGTTGTTGGCTCAGGGTTTCTTTAAGGCGGGTGGTGTAATGACGTATCATTACAGGGATGCTGCAGGACTTGTTGCATCCATTGAAAAGTGGCTTATAGAACGAGTCCGCGAGGCCGGGGCGTCAGGCGGTATTGTTGGGCTTAGCGGAGGGATTGATTCGGCAGTGGTCGCAGCTCTGCTTAAGAGGGCTTTTGGGCAGAGCATGCTGGCTGTATCTCTTCCTTGCGGCAGCTCAAAGAGCGACAGCGACGACGCCGTGCTCACAGCGAAGGCCCTGGATCTTCCGTTCGTCGAGATCGACCTGACGCCGGTCTACAACTCGTTTTTGAATGCCGTGGGTGGTACTCTCTCTCCCATCGCGGCCGCTAATATTAAACCCAGGCTTCGCATGACGACCCTTTACGCCCTGGCGCAGAACCGTAGCTTCCTTGTCTGCGGCACTGATAACAAGGCCGAGAGAATGATCGGGTATTTCACAAAGCATGGAGACGGGGGGTGCGACCTCCTACCCATCGGAGACCTGCTGAAACGCGAGGTTCGTATTCTGGCAGAACACCTCGGCATCCCAGACAGGGTGATCGTCAAAGCTCCGTCGGCAGGCCTGTGGGAGGGGCAGACGGACGAAGAGGAGATGGGACTGAACTACGAGCAGATAGATGCCTACTTCTCCTCCGGAGAGGTTGAGGAGGAGGCAGCGGCTAGGATTTCGAGAATGGTGAGCTCCTCGGAGCACAAAAGAACTCTTCCTCCGGTGTGCATTCCATAACAGCATTACATTTATTAAGGAGTGATTTATTTGGCGGGTCATTCTAAATGGGCTAATATTAAGCGCAGGAAAGGCGCTCAGGACGCAAAACGTGGAAACCTCTTCCAGAAGCTGGTGAAGGCCATAATAGTCGCTGCAAGAGAGGGCGGCCCGGACCCGGCCATGAATATGCGCCTTAAGGCCGCAATTGAGCGCGCAAAGGCCGCAAGCGTTCCCAACGACAACATAATCAGAGGCATCAAGAAGGGCTCGGGAGAGCTGGAGGGCGGCCAGTTCGATGAGATAGTCTACGAGGCGTACGGGCCGAACGGTGTGGCCATACTCATCGAGGTGCTGACGGACAACAGGAACAGGACCGCCTCGGAGATGCGTGCGCTGCTGACCAGAAACGGGGGAAACCTCGGAGAATCTGGAAGTGTGGGCTGGATGTTCGAACGCAAAGGAGTGGTCGAGGTAACAGGCACTGACCTCGACGAGGAGGCCCTTATGACGGTCGCTATCGATGCCGGAGCCGACGACCTGCAGGATGAGGGAGAGGGTTTCCTGATTCACTCAGAGCCTGGCGCATTCGAACGCATCAGAGAGGCCCTTGAGGCTGCTGGGTACGTCGTAGAGAGGGCTGAAACGGAGATGGTCCCCAGCAACACCGTACTGGTCGATGACCCGGAGAAGGCGAGGAAGGTCCTGAGGCTTATGGATCTTCTGGAGGGACATGACGACGTCCAAAACGCTTACGGCAACTTCGATATACCGGACGAGATAATGGAAAGCCTGGAAGAGTAGGCTTTGTTGAGATGCATCGGGATCGATCCGGGGCTGGGGAGGATGGGGGTTGCCTCGGTTCTTCAGGACGGACGCGCCTTTCGACTGATCTCCTGCCGCTGTATAGAGACCCCTCCCGGCATGCCTCTGCCTTCCCGTCTAAAAATAATTTTCGAGGAGCTGGAGGAGCTCATCGAGGCTGATTCTCCTGACTTCATGTCTGTCGAGAAGCTGTTCTTCGGGAGGAACATCACAACGGCCGAGTCCGTCTGGCAGGCGCGCGGCGTTGCCCTTTTACAGGCGGCTCGCCACGCACTCCCGGTATTCGAACCCAAGCCCTCTCAGATCAAGCTCGCCGTCTGCGGATACGGCACCGCGCCCAAGGAGCAGGTGCAGAGGATGTCGCAGAGGCTGTTGGGACTTTCATTCCTTCCAAAGCCCGACGACGCCGCTGATGCGATCGGCGCGGCCATAACGGGGTTTTCTCTTTTTGCTGAGGAACGCCGTATATCGGGGGCGAGGAGCAATCATGCTTCGGTTTCTGACGGGCAAGGTTAGGTCGGTCAGCGATAATGTGGTCGTCCTCGACGTTGGTGGGATCGGATTCGAGTTGATCTGCACCGGACGCGCTGCGGAGCTGTGCTCGGAGGGTGAAGCCGCCGATCTGGTGACACACGTTCAGTTTTCAGAGGCGGGCCCCACCCTGTTCGGTTTCACGGACGACAGAGAGAGGGCTCTCTTTCTGAAGCTGATCACGGTGAAGGGAGTGGGGGGGAAGATGGCCATGAACATCCTGAAGTACACATCCCCGGATCGCGTGGTCGCGTGGGTTCTTTCCTCCGATATCAACT
>JBAYOX010000095.1:0-6776 GCA_041678025.1 Aminobacteriaceae bacterium | reverse complement strand
GGCGCACTGTGCACAAAGGCGGTCGGCCTTAGGGCGCGAGCAGGAAACCGAGGCGTCCGCGTCCACGAGACCCCTTGCGGTCTGCTGAACAGCGTGGGGCTGCAGAACTCCGGTGTAGCCGCCTTCGTGGACGAATATCTGCCCGTAGCGCGGAGAGCGGGGCGTCCGTTCCTGGTGAACGTGATCATGGAGTCTGAGCGCGAGGTACGAGAGTGCCTGGCGGCCCTTCGCGGGGCTGAGGGCATCCCTGCCGTCGAGCTGAACATCTCCTGTCCAAACGTTGAGGGGGACGGCATGGAGTGGGGTCTGCACCCCGAAGGAGCGGCGCGGGCGGTGCGAATCGCGCGCAGCGAGTGGCGCGGCCCCCTGTGGGTGAAGCTGACGCCCCAGTCGCCCGACCTGACGGCCGTGGCCAGAGCGGTGGAGTCGGAGGGAGCGGACGCGGTGGTGTGCGGCAACACATGGCTGGGCATGGCGATGGACCTGGATAAAAAACGCCCCGTATTCCGCAGAGTGGTCGCGGGGCTCTCCGGCCCGGCGATATTTCCTCTTGCGCTGCGCACCGTGTGGCAGGCAAGCGGCGCTGTGTCGATACCGGTGGTCGGGTGCGGAGGCATCTCCTGCTGGCAGGACGCGGCCGCGATGCTGATGGCCGGAGCGTCGGCGGTGGAGGTCGGGTCTGCTCTCTTCACCGACCTTCAGCTGCCGGGCAGGATCGTCGACGGCCTGTCTGCCTACCTGACAGAACAGAGTATCGGCAGCGTGTCCGGGCTGATCGGCCTGGCCCGCTGATCAACAGGAGGGAAATATAAAAATGAAGGAAGGACTTGAACGCCTCATTCTGGCGCTCGACGTCGAGCGCCCCGACGAGGGGAGGGATCTGCTGACCTCCCTCGCGGGAGGGCTTAAATACGTGAAGATCGGGCACCAGCTTTACGCCCGCGGAGGGATGCGTTTCCTTCATGAGGTAATGGGCATGGGCTTCTACATCTTCCTCGACCTCAAGCTGCACGACATCCCGAACACCATTCTGCAGGCGGTCGACGCACTCGCCCGTGAAGGGCTTTGGGCGCTCACACTGCACTGCGCAGGCGGCAGGAGGATGCTAGAGGAGGCACGCCGGGCCAGGGACATGTGCGGCTCGAAGTTGTTCCTGCTCGGGGTCACAGTGCTGACCAGCTTCGACGAGGCCTCGTGGGATGAGGTCGCCCCCGGATGCCCTCTCTCATCCGCGCTAGAAAAGCGGGCCGCCCTCTGCCGCCAAACGGGGATGGACGGTATAGTCTGCTCTCCTCTCGACCTCGCGACCGTGCGCGCCGAAGGCTCGGGCCTTTTCACCGTGGTCCCTGGCGTACGGCCCGAGAGCGCGTCGGACGACCAGGCGAGGGCTGCCACGCCTGCGAGAGCTATCGAAGAGGGCGCGGACTACATCGTAGTCGGCCGCCCGATACTCCGCTCCGCCGACAGGGCCGCCGCAGTGGAGAGAATCGCCCTTGACATAGAGGAGGGACTTGGATGCAGGAAGAAGCGGTAACTCAGCAACTACAGGAGATGATGAGGGAGAGCGGCGCTCACCTTGAGGGACACTTTCGCCTCACATCGGGCTATCACAGCGGCGACTACATCCAGTGCGCCCTGCTGCTCCGCTACCCGCGCTACGCGGCTTTCGCCGGAGAGGCCCTTGCGGAGAGGGTGCGTAAGTACTCCGCTGACCTGATCGCCTCCCCGGCCATCGGGGGCATTGTGATAGGGCACGAGGTGGCGAGGGCGCTTGACATCCCCTTCATCTTCTGCGAGCGCAGGGAGGGCACGATGACCCTCAGCCGCTTTCCAATGCCGAGTGGAAAGAGGGTGGTCGTCATCGAGGACGTCATCACCACCGGCGTCTCCTCGGGCGAGGTCGGGCATGTGCTGGAGAGCGGCGGCGCTCTCTGGGCCGGGACAGGAGCCGTGATAGACAGGAGTGGCGGCACCTCCTCCCTGCCACACCCCCCGGAAGCACTCTGGCGCGTCCTCTTTCCCGTCTGGAGCCCGGAGAAGTGCCCTCTGTGCAAGCAGGGCCTCCCCGTGGTGAAGCCTGGGAGCAGGGTTTAGCAGTCGGATAATAAATATTCGGCGAATTATTCGATAATCACACGTGCTTTCCTCCCGCTTATAGTGTAGTATTCAACCATGCACGGAAGGAGGGATTAAATGTACATAAGGCTTCAGAGCGAGGGGAGGATCGGGAGGCTTACCATCCCGAACCGTGTCGTCATGCCGGCTATGGGGGTGAACCTCGCGGCCCCGGATGGGGGCGTGACCGACGACATCATAGCCTTTTACGAGGCTCGCGCCAGGGGGGGCACGGGGCTTATCATCACCGAGGTGACCCGCATCGAGGGCGGCAGAGGAATGAGCGACCCGTGCCAGCTCGCGGCCTACAGGGTCTCGGACATCCCGGAGCTTCAGAGGCTGACTGGCGCGGTGCACAAGTACGGCACCAGGATATTCATACAGCTTCAGCATCCGGGGCGGGAGTCCTCTCCTTCAATGACGGGGGAGACTCCTGTCGCGGCGTCCGCCGTGGCCAACCCCGCGAACCCGACGAACGTTCCGCACGAGCTCACCTCCGAGGAGTGCGGGGAGATGGTTGCAAAGTTCGTCTTCGCAGCGGGCATAGCCAAGGCCGCGGGCGCTGACGGAGTGGAGCTCCACGCGGCGCACGGCTACCTGATCAATACATTTCTCTCCCCCGCCATGAACTTCCGTACGGACAGGTACGGCGGATCGTTCGAGAACCGGATGCGCTTCGTAACGGAGATACTGACAGGGATAAAACGGGAATGCGGGAGCGGCTTCCCCGTCTCGGTGCGAATCAACGCGGAGGAGAACCACCCCGGCGGGATAGATCTGGACGAGGCGGCCAGGATAGCCGCCGCACTGGAGAGGGCCGGCGCGGACGCTATCAATGTGAGCTGTCTCTCCCTCGGCTGCCTGGAGCCGGGGTCTTACGAACAGGGGTGGAAGAAGAACATGGCGGCCGCGGTAAAAAAGGCCGTCTCCATCCCGGTGATATCGGTGAGCAACATCAAGGACCCGTGGGTGGCAGAGGGCTTGCTTGAGGAGGGAGTCTGCGACTTCGCCGCGATAGGGCGCGCCCTGCTCGCGGATCCCGACTGGCCCGTCAAGGCGTTCTCGGGCAGGGAGAATGTCATTCGCAGGTGCATCGGCTGCCTCTGCTGCTTCGCCGAGATAACCAAGGCCAGACGGGTGCGCTGCGCGGTGAACCCGATAACCGGGCGCGAGCGGGAGTACGCCAACCCAGTCCGCAACGGCGATGGACGGACAGTAGCAATCGTAGGCGGCGGCCCCGCAGGAATAGAGGCGGCACTGGTGCTGAAGGAGCGCGGCTTCTCCCCGGTGATCTTCGACAGCGGCGCTCGCCTCGGAGGCACTCTCAACACCGCAGACAAGGGGTACGGCAAGGACAAGATAACGAGCTACGTCGACTCGCTGATCGCCCGGGTCGAAAGCGAGGGCATAGAGATTCGGCTTGGGCGGGAGGTCACACCCGAGGAGGTCGGGCCCCTCTACCCGTGCGGCGTCTTCCTGGCGTGCGGCGGAGTGCCGTGCGTTCCCCCCGTCCCCGGAGTGGACCTGGACTTCGTCTGCACAGCCGATGACGTCCTGCTGGGGCGCGTCGTCCCGCAGGGAAGGGTCGTCGTGATAGGCTCCGGCATGACCGGGCTCGAGACGGCGGAGACCCTGGCCCCGAGAGGGTGCAGTCTGACCTTGGTGGAGATGCTTGACGAGCTCGGACCCGGCATGTACCAGCTGGTGGTGTTTGACGTGATGAGCCGAATCCTGCCGCACGACCCCGTCATCCTCACAGGACACAGGCTGGAGCGGGTCGTCCCGGGGGGCGTGGAGCTCATCAGGCTTTCCGACGGTGAAAAGGTGCAGGTAGAGGCGGACTGCGTCATTCTGGCCGTGGGGGTCAAACCGCGCAGTGAAGTGGCGGAGCGCTTCAGAAGCGCCTTCCCGGACGTCAGGGTGGTGGGGGACGCTAAATGCTGCGGGCGCATACTAGAGGCGACGCAGGACGCGCGCGGCAGGGCGTTCACGTTTGAACCGCAGGCATAGACGAAAGGAGATCTTATCATGGACAGAGGCTACCAGATTCCGGAGGACAATATCACGGATTTCATGAAGGACGGCGCGATGAACGACCAGTACGGCATCCAGCTTTTCTTCAACACCGACGCCAAAAAAGCCAAGGAGCTTCTACCCCCTCCTCTTGAGTTGGCGGACCCTTCAAACCCGATGGCATACGCCTACATCGTGAACATCCGTCAGCCCACCTTCTCCCCATGGTACATGGAGGGAGGGCTCGGGATAATGGCGCGCCTCGGCGACTACGCCGGTGTCTACTTCATGGGGCTTATGCTGAGCGGACCCGGCTCACTGATGGGGGCCTTCTCCGGACGCGAGGGGTCCGGACTTGCCAAGAAGCTGTGCGAGAGAATCCTTGTCGAGAGGACGGGCGACGAGGGCAGATGCCTCATACGTCGCGGCGGGGTCGATCTGATAGACGTGAAGCTGAAGATAGGATCCTACAACCAAAAAGGCTACAGGCTGGAGCAGGAGGGGTGCTCAAGAGAGAGACCGGCCGTTACCAGCGGCGGCTGCCTCAACCACAAGTACAACATCGACAACGGAGGCTTCGAGAATCTCAGGGTGCTCAACTACGAAAGCCCCACCCGCTTCTACTCATGGGAGCCCGCGGAGGCGGAGGTATCCCTGGCCTCCTCCGTGGACGACAGATGGGGGGAGCTGCCTGTGACCGGCGTCATCGGAGCAGGCTGGATGGTCAGCGACAACTGGGTCATAAGCCAGAAGAAGATCTACGAGTACACTGACGAACAGGAAACCCGGCGGGCCATCTCTCTTCTACTGCCGGGACGCTACGACCGCTGCACGTTCCTAAAGGACCATCAGAACTACGAATAGAGGCCGCATAGGGCGGCTACGCATGAAAGGCGGGGTTCACAGATGGATTTTGACGAGAGCTACTACAGGGGAAAAACTGCGGTCGTAACAGGAGCGGCGTCGGGCATCGGATTGGGCCTGATTGAGGAGCTGCTGGCCTACGGAGCCGAAAAGGTCGTGCTGGCGGACTTCAACGCCGAGAACCTGAAGACGCACACCGGCCGCCTGGAGGCCGATTATCCGGGGAGGGTGAAGGGTATCCTCTGCGACGTGACGAAGGAGCAGCAGGTCGTCGACATGATCGCGGAGGCGGCAGAGTTCTTCGGCGGAAAGATCGATCTTCTGATCAACAACGCCGGAAAGGGCATAATGGGGCTCTTCGCCGAGCCATACCCCCCGGTGCCGAAGGAGGATCTAATGGGGATAACAGTCCAGACCAACAAGGACTGGGAGAACGCCTTCGCGATCAACTTCTACGGCGCTCTGTACGGCTGCCGCGCGGTCATACCCATAATGCTGAAGAGCGGTGGCGGGCAGGTGATCAACGTAATCTCGGGCATAGCCTTCTACCCGATGGCCTACCAGACCATGTATGCGGCCACCAAGGCGGCTCTGAACGGGCTCACCCTCTCCCTGCGCTACGAGTACTGGGACGACAACATCAAGTTCAACTCCGCCACTCCCGGCACGACCGTCACTGCGATCTGGGGCGACATGCCACCACCGCCGGATGCCCAGACCCCGCAGCAATCGGCTCGTCGCATCCTCGCGCAGGCTAGCAGGAACAGAAGGGTTATATTTGGCGACGACCCAGACGAGTCGGGTGCGAAGACCTGCTTCCACCCAGACCACGAGGAGATTCCGGACACATATCTTCTGGAGGTGGCAAGAGCCAGAAGAGGTGGCCAGATGACCAGAGTCTAGCCAGAGAACGGAAGATGCCGCCGGGAGAGCGTCCTGGCGGCATCAATCGTATAGGCGTAAGTATAATCTCGTCAAACCTGCGGTATGTTCTCTATGAAGTGGCTAAAAAAAATCTTGTACCCTTCGCAAAGATAGTTCTTTCCCCTCTGGCCATCCTCCGACGGCAGTATTCTATTCTTCGGACAGCCGCCGAAACACAGGGTTATATACGCGCAGTCGAAGCAGTCGTCGGGCAGCGCCTCCGTCTTGTGCATACAGAATGGGCGGTTCCGTTCGATTAGCTCTAACATGGGTGTCTCCAGAAGGTTTCCCAGCCTATACTTCGCGAAGGCGTAGTGGTCGCAGGAGTAGACGTCTCCATTCACCTCTACCGAGACGCCGTGACCGCAGAGCGGGTTGTGGGGGCAGAGTCCCCCCTGGTTTCCCAGCATATTGAGGGCAGACGCCTCAAAGAGGGAGACTGACTTCCGCCCCTCGTCAAGCTCTTTCCATCGGTCGAACACGCCTATGAGAAACGTGCCGAATCCACTCGGAGAGACCGAGAAGCGCGCCATTGAAGGATTCTTGACGGGGGGGCTCTTGAACCCCGGCGGCATTGAGAAGCGCTGACCCTCTTCAAGCTCGTAGAAGGCCGCCTCTCCCTCAACTATCGGGGTGAAATGAATGCGGTCGACGATGCCGCGCAGAAAGTCGTAGACCTCGCGCGGTCTTGACTCGTTTGCAGCGTGCACGCTCGTCAGCGCGCCGAACTGCACGCCGTGCTTCCGCAGCAGGTCAACCCCCGCCATCACTTTTCCGAACGTACCGCCGTCGTGGCCGACCCTGTACGCATCGTGCAACTCCTCCGGGCCGTCGATGCTCACTCCGACCTGGAAGCCGTG
>JBAYOX010000094.1:0-6789 GCA_041678025.1 Aminobacteriaceae bacterium | reverse complement strand
CAGCGAGAAAGACCTTGCGAAGATCGACGCCGTCAGGATCTCTCCCACTCTTGACGAACTGAAGGCGGGGGGGGAGATGACTCTCCCGATCGAGATGGTGATGGCCGGGGAGTTTGACGAGGAGGTCCTGGTAGAGCCTAAGGCCGTGCGGCTGAGCGCCATCCTGTCCAAAGGGGTGCCGAAGAAAAACGTACCGGTGAATGCGCGGATATTGGGTGAACCCGGAGGGGATTTCAAACTGAAGGCCGTGGTGGTAGAGCCAGCGGTCGTTACGATAGAAGGACCCCTCGCCAAGATCCAGGGTGTCGCCAAGGTGGACACGGAGGCGATCGACCTAACCGGGATCTCCAGGGAGCAGAACATGGTGATTCCACTGCGCAAGCCGGAGGATCCAATGGTCACCCTAGTCGGTGTCTCCTCCGTAAGAGTCGAGGTTCTCCTGACCCCCTTCACGATAACCCGCCTTCTGTCGAGGCTTAAAGTGGAGGTTGACGGAAGGAGCGTCTATCCGGGGTGGAAGGTGGAGCCGGACTACGTCAACGTAGTAATCGAGGGAGTGCCCTCCGAGGTGAACGCTACCGACGGGAATGAAGTGGTCATCCGTCCCTTTGTAAATGTCACGAACATAGTATCAAGACGCCTGACCGTCCCCGTCCAGATACAGAACAAATCCGGAGGGAAGCTGAAGGTGGTCAGGATCGAGCCTGCAAGTGTCTCTGTAACAGCCGAAGTAGAGTGATTCAGTAAACTTGTCGGATGGTGGGATTACATGAAAACCGAACAGAATAACTGCCGTTGCCTCTTTGGTACGGACGGGGTACGCGACGTGGCCAACAGAGGAGCTATGACCCCGGAGATGGCATTGAGACTTGGACGGTCCTACATACTTTTTCTCACTGAGCGGGGGTTCCCGCGGCCGAAGATTGCGATCGGAAGGGACACCAGACGCTCCGGGCGTATGCTGGAGGCGGCCCTTTCCGCAGGCATGGCTTCTGCCGGAGCCGAGGTGTACCTTCTGGGGGTTATTCCCACGCCGGGCGTGAGCTTCG
Source organism: Aminobacteriaceae bacterium (assembly GCA_041678025.1). Lineage (GTDB taxonomy): Bacteria > Synergistota > Synergistia > Synergistales > Aminobacteriaceae > JAAYLU01. The sequence continues at coordinate 5,740 of JBAYOX010000094.1, read as the reverse complement.
CGGTCCAGAGGCTGACCCTGAGCGGAGGAGCGGTTATCAGCGCTTCGCACAACCCGGCGGAGTACAACGGCATAAAGTTCCTCGACTCATCGGGCAAAAAACTACCGGACGAGGCCGAGTCCGCAATTGAAGAGTACATGGGGGACAACCTGACGGACGACTGGAGGCCGACCGGTGCTTCAATAGGCGACATACGCACGGCGAACCACCTGATCGACGAGTACGCCGAGAAGGTGGCATCCTTCTGGGGGGACACGCAGACCTTCCCCGCAAGGGGCATGGTCGACTGCGCGCACGGTGCCGCTCTCGACGTAGCCCAAAAGGTATTCGGAAGGCTCGGCAAGGAATGGAGCTTCATAGGGGACAGGCCGGACGGACTGAATATCAACGAGGGCGTCGGCGTGATGAACATGACCCACATTGCCGGAGCAGTCAAGGAAAATGGCCTCCCCTTCGGAATCGCCTACGACGGAGACGCGGATCGTGCTCTCCTCGTCGACGGAAACGGGACCGTGCTGAACGGCGACATAATCTTGTGGGTGCTCTCCCGTTGGCTGTCTCGCAACAGCATGCTGGGCTCCGGAGTGGTCGCGACCGTGATGAGCAACATGGCTCTTGAGGAGCATCTGGGCAAAGAGGGGATCACCGTCTACAGGTGCCCTGTCGGCGACCGTTACGTGATGGAAACCATGAACAGGGAAGGAGCTCTCCTCGGTGGAGAGCAGTCGGGGCACATCATACTCTCTCCGCTTGTAAACACAGGAGATGGCCTCTGCACCGGCCTCTTCTTTCTAAAGGCCTGCATAGAGCTTGGCGAGGATATGGCCACGCTGGCCGAGCGCTTCTCACCCTATCCGCAACTACTTAAAAACGTCGAGGTTACACAGGACCGTAGGATCTGCAGTGACTTTCTTGACGAGATTACCAGAGAGGCTGACGAGCTCTTGCGGGGAACCGGCCGTGTGTTTATCAGGCCCTCCGGGACAGAGCCGCTTCTTCGCGTTCTTGTGGAGGCGAAGGATAGAGATCTGATGGAAAAAGTATCATCCAGTCTTGTCAACACTATAAAAGAGCACTGCGGAAAATAAACCGGACAGGAGAACGACAGAATGCGAAACCCTATAACCAAATGCCTCTTTCCTGTTGCTGGCCTCGGAACGAGGTTTCTCCCTGCGACCAAGGAGATAGCCAAGGAGATGCTACCCCTGGTCGACCGTCCTATAATAGAATACGGGGTGGACGAGGCCCTTGAGGCCGGATGCAAGGAGATGGTCATGATCACGGGACGGTCGAAGAAGTCCATCGAGGACTACTTCGACCGTTCGTTCGAGCTTGAGGAGCTTCTCAAGTCCCGCAACAAGGACAACCTCTACAACGAGGTTGTCTCCCTCTCCTCAATGGCCGACTTCATCTACCTTAGGCAGCACCGCCCCCTGGGGCTGGGGCACGCTGTTCTGTGCGGCGAGCCCGTCTGCCGGAACGAATACATCGGGGTGATTCTGCCAGACGACGTGATGGTGGCCTCCCCCTCAGTACTATCCCAGCTTATATCCGTTCACAATGAAAAGGGCGGCTGTGTCGTCGCTCTGGAGGAGGTATCGGAAGAGGACACCTCGCGGTACGGGATAGTCGAGGCCTCCGACGCCGGAGACGGAGTTTTCTCCATCACGGGCATGGTGGAGAAGCCCGGTCCGGAGAAGGCCCCGAGCAGGCTGGCGATAATGGGCAGGTACATACTCTCTCCCGCCATCTTTCCCGTGCTGTCTCGTCTGGGTGCGGGTGCCGGCGGCGAGATCCAGCTGACGGACGGCATCCGGGGGCTGATAGGTACCGAGCCCGTGTGGGGGCTTCTGTACAGAGGTAGGCGTTTCGATTGCGGCACACAGCGCGGTTGGCTGCATGCCAATATCTGTATGGCGATGCAGCACCCCGAGCTTAACGAGGTCGTGCTGAAAGCCGTCTTGGAGTGTGGCTTACAACTGTAACATCCTAGTAAGAATTAAAAACCCTTCTGCGGCTCCTGAGTGAAAGGGGAATAGATCCGTATATGCGTCAGGTCGCCGAGTGCATAGTCATCCTTTCCGGAAGACTCCGGTATCATCTCCCAGGCTCCTCCCTCTCTGCGGCATAGGACCAGCGGTTTGCGTCCGTATGTCGACCAAATATCCCAGAGCAGGTCGTTCATCTGGCTTCCCGGCAGCAGGTTCGACGAGAAGAGCGGGGCCGTCCCCGGAAGAGGAACGTCCGTCGGCGAGGCGACTATCAGCCACTGAGTCAGTTGCCATGCCGACGCCATCTCCTGCGATTTGGAGTGAAGGAACGGAAGTATCTGGAAGCCGCCCACCACGCCCCTGCGGGCTGTGCTAACGTCTATGACCCCCGAGTGATTTGCCCTTATCCTTCCTATCCCTTGAAACTCCGTCCCCCCGAAACGGCCGACCCCCCTCAGCGGTCGTATCACCCTCGCCAGCAACCTTGGGGCTGACTCGTAATAGCCGATGACTCTCCCTCCCGGACGGTTTTCAATGTCGATGATGTAAGGCCGTTCCGACTCCTCAACCTCGAAAATAAGTGTATCCCCTTTCAGAGGAAGGCCTCGAACCTCGAGCGGCACCCTAGTCCCGTCCTTTGTAGCCACTTGCACTCTGGTGCCCACCGGCGGAGCCCACCCTCCGAAAAAGCCGGTCCCCGCAGGGGCATTCAGCGCGATGAAAGACTGTTCGCCAGCTGCGGGGGCGACCGTATGCCTTGGAAGAATACTCAGCGTGCGCCCCTTGCCCTCCTCGACAGACAGGGTCAGATGGACCGCATTCACAGCAGATGCCGCCACGCTTCCGGGAGGTGCCCATTTCGAGGCTGTGTATCCAGGCCAGCGTGTGGCCGTCGGAAGGGAGCAGACCACCCCGAGCGAGACCGATTCACCACTGGGTGTTATCGCCACCGCCTTCTCGCCTATCACCAGAGGAATCTCTACTCTGAAGACCGACGCCTCTCCCCAGCGTATTGACGCGGGACAGAGAACCAGTAAAACCGCTAGGCTCAATGCCTTGAACATGGCGAATCTCGTGCTTGACATCGTCAACCCTCCTTGAAGAAAGAGCTTTCAGAACTGTGGATAGAACCAGATCGACCAGATATTGCCGAACCAGTGAAACAGGATGGAAGGCATAACGGAGCCGTGCCTGTGACGCAGAAACCCCATTATAATGCCCGGAAAGAATGCCAGCATCGCAAATGGGCCTCTGAATACGTGGGCCAGCCCGAACAGAGCGGACACCAGCAGGATGCTTTTAACGGCGGGTAGTCTCTCCGAGACGATAGTCTGGAGCCAGCCCCTGAAAAACGTCTCCTCCGCAACTGCGGCGGCCAGCCCCGAGAGCAAACCCTGCAGAACCACCGTGACACCCTGCGGATGCATATAGCGCGGGAAGAAGTAGCACGATATAATGGTGAGCGGTGCCAGGACTCCTATGGTAACGATAAGAACTTCACGCCCGGCACTGAACGACAGGCTCCAGAGCAGACCGTACCTGGAGGGAGACTCTCCTCTCAGGTGGCACCATGCGTAAGGGAAATAGAGAAAAACTGCGAACACGATTATAGCAATCATTTGAACCCCATCATATCATAAAAATGCCGGTGCAAAATAGCAGGCGGACCGCCCATATTTACGTCGCGAGCAAATGCCACAAGATTCTAATCCTTGACATAGCATCAATGAATGCTACTATAGTGAGGTTGTTGAGGATGGGGTGTAGCCAAGCGGCAAGGCAGCGGACTTTGGCTCCGCGATCGCTGGTTCGATTCCAGCCACCCCAGCCATGGACAAGCAGCGCAGGGGGCTGAGGTAACCCCCTTTTTTTGTGTTCGGGATAACAAAGCAAAGGTGATGATAATTTTGCCCGCTTCAAGAGGCACCGTAGGGGCCCTGGTCCTCGCCGCCGGGAAGGGGACCAGGATGAAGAGCGGCCTCCCGAAAGTTCTGTTGCCTATCCTCGATCAACCGGTGCTGTTTTACATCTTGGAGTCTCTTAAAAAGTGCATGGACGCCTCCCGGGGGAAAGTAGATGCAGTTGCCGCCGTCATAGGCTACGGCGGAGAGTCGGTTCAGGAGTACCTCTCCTCCGACTGGCCGCGGGTTTTGCCTATTTGGCAGCATGAACAGCTGGGGACTGGGCACGCAGTCCAGATTGCAAAGGAGTGGTGGTCCAGCCTGGATCATCTTCTGGTGCTGCCGGGGGATGTTCCGTTGGTGACCGACGAGTCCATTTCAAAGCTTGTCGCCGATCACCTTGCCTCGGGGGCGGACTCTTCGTTCATCAGCTTCAACGCGTCCGAACCGTTCGGATACGGAAGGGTGATACGCCACGAAAAATCCCTGACTATCGTCGAGGAGAGGGATGCGACCGAGGAGCAACGATCTCTTACAGAGGTAAACAGCGGTATTTACATATTCAAGACATCCTCCTTGCTGCCCCAGATCAACAGGCTTGACAACGAGAATGCACAGCGGGAGTACTATCTTCCGGACATTATTCCCATGATCGCCGCCGCCGGGGGCAAGGTCAACGCCTCTATGGCGCCTGACGAGGGGGAGTTCGTCGGCATAAACACCCCCCAACAGCTGGCAGACGCTTCAAGGGGCGTTCGTTACCGTACTATCGGACGCCATCTGGCCGCCGGTGTGAGGATGCACGACCCGGACTCGGTGTGGATTGGCCCCAGGGCAGTAATCGACTCGGATGTAGAATTGGCCCCGTCGGTGCAGCTGTGGGGGAGGACCGAGATAGGCCCCGGGTGCAGGATTGGCAGCTTCTCCATACTGAGGAACGTGACGCTGGAGGAGGGGGCCGAGGTAGTGAGCCATGCGGTCCTATCGGACAGCGTCTTTCGCCGTGGCTCCAGAATAGGCCCTTTCATCGTAGTCCGCGACGGCGCGGTATTCGAGGACGAGTCACAGGGCGGCAAGTTCGTCGAGGTCAAAAAGAGCAGGGTGGGCAGAAGGAGCAAGGTGCCTCATCTCGCTTATGTTGGTGACGCCACGGTGGGAGAGGACACCAACATCGGTGCCGGGACCATCACGTGCAACTACGACGGCAAGAAAAAACATCCTACGACTATAGGCGACCGTTGTTTTATCGGGAGCGACAGCATACTTGTAGCCCCTGTCGTGATAGGTGACGACGGATACACTGCCGCGGGCTCCGTCATAACTAATGACGTACCGGAGGGGTCGCTCGCGGTCGGCAGGGCAAGGCAGAGAGTCATCGAAGGCTGGGCCAGGAGAACAGCCGGAAAAGAATGAATACTTAAGGAGGCGTCTGTCAATGAGACCTTTCGGTCATGAGTTGAAGGTCTTTTCCGGAACGGGGCACCCCGCCTTTGCAAAGAGAATCTGCAGCGAGCTCGGAATAGAGCAGTCAAAGGCAAAGCACTACCGATTCTCGGATGGAGAGATAGGTCTTTCAATCGAGGAGAGCGTCAGGGGAGCGGATGTTTTTGTCGTGCAGCCGACATGCAACCCCGTGAACGAGAACCTCGTTGAGCTGCTGATAATGCTCGACGCCCTTATGCGGGCCTCGGCCTTCAGGATAAACGTAGTCATCCCGTACTTCGGTTACGCCCGCCAGGACAGAAAAACCAAGCCCAGGGATCCGATCTCGGCGAAGCTGATCGCGAACCTTCTCACAGAGGCGGGCGCCACCCGTGTAATCTCCGCCGACCTGCACGCCGGACAGCT
>JBAYOX010000093.1:0-6864 GCA_041678025.1 Aminobacteriaceae bacterium | reverse complement strand
GGAAGGAGAGTTTTCTTCCGTGGCCCCCCTTTATGACGGCAGGCTCTCCACCGCGATCGATGCGCTACGCTCGCTCGGCTTCGCGCAAAATGAGCTTGGTGAGGCTATCTCAAGACTGAAGAAGTCAGGGTTTCTCGATGGAGAGGACCTGACGGAGGAGAAGATTATCCGCCTTGCCCTCAAGGAACTGAAGCGAAACTGAGGTGATTGATATGACGGCTGCCACAAATCGCTTCCTCGATCCAAACGACGGGCCGGGAGAGGACGACAGCACCCTTCGGCCGCAATCTCTGAACGAGTTTCTCGGCCAGGAGAAGCTGAAGGAGAAGCTATCCATATTCATCCAGGCCGCGAGACAGCGTTCGGAGTCGCTGGATCATACGCTTCTTTACGGCCCTCCAGGGCTGGGAAAGACAACCCTCGCCGGGATTATAGCCCGAGAGATGGGGGGGCAGCTGCGCGTAACAACCGGCCCCTCCCTGGAGAGGACCGGAGATCTGGCGGCCATACTCTCCAACCTCGAGCCGAACGACGTGCTGTTCATAGACGAGATTCACAGGCTTCCCACAAATGTCGAGGAGATACTGTATCCGGCTATGGAGGACTACGCCCTACACATCATCGTAGGGAAGGGGCCGCTGGCGAACAACATCTGCCTTCCCCTCCCCGGCTTCACTCTGGTGGGAGCGACGACGAGGCTCGGGTTGCTGACCTCGCCCCTGCGCGCGCGCTTCGGCATCGTCGAGCAGCTCTCTCTTTATACGGAGGCCGAGCTGATGAGAATCGTCGCGAGGGGGGCAAGGGTCCTGGGAATAGGGGTCCACGAAGATGCCTCTTCGGAGATAGCGCGGCGCTCAAGGGGGACACCCCGCATCGCCCTTCGTCTTCTCCGCAGGGTGAGAGATGTCGCCGAGGTGCGGTCTATAGGGACGATCAACGGCGCTCTAGCAAGCGCCGCCATGGACATGCTGGGACTGGACGATCTTGGCCTGGACGAGGGAGATAGAAGGATCCTCAAGGTAATCGTAGAGCTCTTCGACGGGGGGCCGGTCGGACTTTCGACGCTTGGCGCGGCCTTGAACGAAGAGGTTCAGACTATCGAGGACATCTACGAACCCTTCCTCATACAGCAGGGCTTCATTGAGAGGACCCCGCGCGGCAGAAAAGCCACTAGGAGCAGCTGGGCCTATCTGGGGAAGGATCCACCCTCCGAAAGCCCGGAACAGTGGCGTCTACCTCTACCTGTGGATGAGGGGGCCGACTCCTGACTGCATGTTCAACCGGCAGAGGGTGATAATCGTCTGGCTCGTGCCGACGGTGGTTTTGAATAAATATTACAGATTAGTGAAATAGTCTTTCTGGAGGAGTGCAGATGTTGAATCGCATTGAAAGAAGTATTCACGGTTCGATCCGGGGCAGCTTTATTTTTGTCATTCTTTTGATTTTGCTCTTTCCGAGGGCAGCTATGGCGAGGAACGTGTCGGTGGGTCTCGCAGTAGGGCAAGCCTCTGTATCAGTAAAGAGCGATTCTGCCATTACGGCCGTGGATGGCGGGGGAAAGAAGCACTCCCTGGGCAAAGCGGCGGATTTCAGGGCCTCGCCCAAGGGCACGGTCTCGGCTGGAAAACTGCAATTAAAGCTACCGGTCAAGCTCACGTCCGGACACCCTTTATCGTTCAACGGGAAGCGCTATCGCGGATCCTTCAGCATCATTGCGTCGGGGTCGGGCGTTACACTTCTCAACGTCCTGGAACTTGAGGATTACCTGAGGGGCGTTCTGAAGATGGAGGTAAACCCCGCCTGGTCTATGAATGCTCTGAAGGCACAGGCCATTATATCAAGGACCTACGCCCTCAGAAGCATCTTAAACAACAAGGGCAAGGGGGGGTATGACCTTCGGGACAGCATAATGTCTCAGGTGTACCGTGGCATCAACGCCGAGGACAAAAGAACGGACGAGGCGATCAACGCCACAAAGGGAATGATCCTGAAGTATGGGAGCGGCATCGCGTTCACACCGTTCCACTCATACAGTGGCGGTGCCACCGCAGATGTCTCAACTGTCTGGGGCGGCAACATGCCCTATCTGAAGGGTGTCAGGGAGGACTTCAGGACTGATTCCCCCAATAATCACTGGGAGACCAGGTTGACCTTCGCACAGGTTGAAGAGGCGCTACGCTCAGCCGGAGTGAACGTAGGCAGGATTCAGGAGCTGCGGGTTGAACAGACCGATCCCTTCGGGAGAGCTACGACCCTATGCGCGGTCGGTACCGGAGGCACAAAGACAATGAAGAGCCACAACTTCCGCATGGCGGCCGGCAGCAACGTAATAAAGAGCACCATCCTGACTATAACCCCTCCCGGGGGTAAAATACCTGTAACGCAGCCCAATCCACAGCCTCTTCCGGCTGCCGCGCCTGCTCCGGAGCCCTTGGCCGCTCTGGCATCTCCATCCGATATTCCGACGTCCCTGACACCCATGAGCGCATCGGAGGAGCTAAAGCTGACTCAACTGACAGAACAGGGGGCATTTAACTCCGAGGAGCTAATGGACATGCTTATGAACCCTGACAAGCGCAAGGGCTATCTGGTAAAGGCCCTTCGCACGACGAGGCCTGAAACGCCGACGGTAAAGCCCCAGCCTCAACCTGTTCCCCAGCCCTCGACATCGTCTCCGGACTGCTTTGTCTTCACCGGCAAGGGGTGGGGACACGGCGTTGGGCTGTCGCAGTGGGGAGCGAAGGCACTTGCCGACCAGGGGTGGGACTACAAAAAAATCCTCGATTTCTACTACCCCGGCACCAAACTTGATAGAATGCAATAGAGAACAATGCCAGCGGTCGATCTTTTCGACATAGACTCTTATGACTACGTGCTTCCCGAGGAGCTGATCGCGCAGAACCCGGCTAATCCAAGGGATTCATCAAGGCTTATGGTATTGGACCGTACGTCCGGAGTCCTCTCCCACAGGCGATTCTTTCAACTGGGGGAGTACCTAGGGGCAAACGACCTGCTTGTGCTTAACGATACTAAGGTGATACCGGCCCGCCTTCACGGAGAGAAAATCGGGGGCGGGGGCAGGGCTGAGGTATTGCTGCTTAAACCCCTTAACAGCGAGCAAACAGAATGGGAGGCACTTGTAAAACCGGGAAGAAGGCTCCGATGCGAGACTCGTATCAGGCTTCGCGACGGGACGGAGATTATGGTAGGCGAACGCACGGATCAGGGGGAGGGAGTACGTAAGGTATACTTCCCCGAGGGAACGCAGATTGGCGCGCTGCTGGACAAAGTCGGAGAGACACCTCTGCCCCCCTATATCACTCGCTCGGAGGCTCCAGCCTCCGCCTACCAGACGGTCTTCGCAGCAAGAGACGGCTCCGCCGCCGCGCCGACGGCAAGTCTTCACTTTACGGAGGTTCTAATCGAGAAGTTCAGGCGAGAGACGGGCATCTCGATCGCTTGGGTCACGTTGCATGTCGGGCTTGGCACCTTTCGTCCCGTCAAGTGCTCCGACATACGCGACCACGCGATTCACAAGGAGAGCTGTTTTTTACCTCGGGAGACAGCCGCGCTGGTCACGGAGGCAAAAAAGCGGGGAGGCAGGGTGATTGCGGCCGGCACAACGGTTGCCCGAACCCTGGAGTCGATGGCAACAGCGGAAGGAGCCCTTCGCTTCGGCGAGATGGACACAGGGCTGTTTATCTACCCGGGGTTCGATTTCAAGATTACGGATGCGCTGCTGACGAACTTCCACCTTCCCAAGAGCTCTCTGTTGATGCTGGTTGCCGCGTTCGCGGGTTACCGCTCGATAATTGACGCCTACGAGACGGCCGTCTCGATGGGGTACCGGTTTTTCTCGTTCGGCGACGCTATGTTCATCCACTGACACAAAACAGGAGGTGTATGCAGTGTGGTATTGGGAGTGTTTCACGCCTCACCCACCGATAATTATTCCGGAGGTGGGCGGTGGAAGAGAGCATGAGGCATCAGTGACGATCGAGGGGATGAGAGCCATCTCCGATCTCACCGCCGGAATCATGCCGGACAACATACTTCTCCTATCCCCTCACGCGCATTTCTCGGGAGGTCTTACACTATCGCTGGCAGAGAGTTACTCGGGGGACTTCTCCAGGTTCATGGCACCCTCAGTTAGATTGAGCTTCAGCGGCGCCCCCGACGAGGGGGAGCATCTGGCAAATCTCCTTCTTGAGGAAAGCTTTAATACCGTTGTAAGAAGGCACAAAGAATGCCCCCTGGATCACGGTAGCCTCGTCCCACTTTTCTTCCTGAAAGGCTCGCCAAGGCTTGTGGTCGCAAACCCGATAGGGCTGTCGCCCTCCGAAGCCTTTCGGATGGGGCAGACCCTTTCGGAGGCTAAGCTCGGCGGTTCATGGGGACTGTTGGCGAGCGGAGACCTGTCACACAGAGTGACCCCCGAAGCTCCGGCCGGTTACTCTCCCTTCGGCGGAGAGTTCGACAGAATGATCGTCGAGGCATTCGAGAGGAACGACCCTGAAAACCTCCTTGCGTTGGATATGAACGAGATAGAGAGAGCGGGGGAGTGCGGCCTTCGCTCAGCCCTGATATTCCTCGGTCTCGGTACGAACCGCAGGATAAAGAACCTGTCTTACGAAGCACCATTCGGCGTTGGATACGCCACGGCCTTTGCACAGCTCCATGAAGCGCCTTCCCTTGCTCGATCGGTCATAGAGAATGGAGTACGCTTCGGGAGGAATAAAGCCCTCGAGGCTGCCTCGGAGTACGAGGGCCTTCCGGAGCTGAGAGATAGGGCTGCCTGTTTCGTCACTCTGAAAACTCATTCTGGACCGGGGACTGAAGGCAGGCTGAGAGGATGCATCGGCACGATACTTCCGACTTGTCGAACCCTGCTGGAGGAGATTACAGAGAACGCCCTTTCAGCCTCCATGAGAGATCCCAGGTTCCCGCCCGTAAGCACAGAGGAGCTTGCGGATATCAGCGTATCCGTGGACATTCTCTCGTCACCCGAAAGGGTCGACTCCACAAACTCGCTCGACCCGAAATCCTTCGGGGTGATAGTGGAGAAAGACGGGCTCAGAGGGGTACTGCTTCCAAATCTCGACGGAGTGGACAGTATTGATCAGCAGCTTGAAATAGCTGCACAGAAAGCCGGTATTCGCTCACTGGACGGGGCAAAGATATCCAGATTTTCAGTGAACAGGATCGCGGAGTAGGAGCAATGGAAATAGCCGGACCGACGCAGCTTCAACAGGGGCATGATGCAAGGTGGTGGAGCTTCGAGGGGGAATCCGTCCGATGCGCCCTCTGTCCGCACGCCTGCCTGCTTCCCCCTGGCGAGACCGGGCGGTGCGGCGTCCGCATCCACGTTAATGACCGAGGGCTGATCTCCGCCAACTACGGGATGCTGGCCTCTCTGGCGGTTGATCCTGTTGAAAAAAAACCTCTGTACCACTGGAAGCCGGGAACCTCGATACTCTCCCTCGGCTCCGTCGGATGTTCCATGCGTTGCCCCTTCTGCCAGAACTGGACTCTGGCAGAGTGCTCTCCGTCGGTATCGCTTCGCGAGATAACTCCTGAGGCTCCGGCAGCTATAGCGAAAAGGCACGGTGCCTCTTCGGCGGCGTTCACCTATAACGAGCCGTTGACATGGCTCGAGTTCATCCTAGACTCATGCCGCTACCTGGCGGAGAGTCGAATCCCGGTCGTCCTGGTCAGCAACGGCATGATAAACGGCGCCCCTTTGAGAGAGCTCATCCCATATCTGTCGGCCGCAAATATCGACATCAAAGCGTTCACCTCAGAGGCATACCGCTTCATGGGCGGCGAGCTGGAGGCGGTTAAAAATACGATAAAATCGCTGTCGGAGGCGGGGACGCACGTCGAAGTCACATTTCTGCTGGTTCCAGGGATAAATGACGACGAAGCCGCTTTCAGAGAGATGGCGCTATGGCTCTCCTCGCTAGACCCAATCCCGGTCCTTCACATCTCGCGATATTTTCCGAACCGCGAATGGACTGAGGGAGCTACGCCGATGGTTCGGCTTGTCGAGTTCGTCAGGGTAGCGTCTGAGTTCCTGCCTTGGGTATATCCGGGCAACGTCGATGACGACAGTTTTACAAAATGCCCCTCATGCGGAAAAACTCTTATTCGAAGGCACAGATACAGTATTATCGAGAACAATATTGACAACGAAGGGAGATGTTCCTTCTGTTCATCGAGAACTCCCATCATCATCTGATTTTATACCGACTGGGCACGGCATGAGAAAAACAGCTTATCTTTTCGTTCTGTCCGGCGTCATCCTAGCCGGGCTTTTTTTGGGTTTCGTTCTCCTCTTCCCGGAACACTGCCCATTTCCATTACCGGAAGGGAGAGGGGAGAAGCTCCCGGTATCCATCAAGCAGGGGATGAGCACCGGACAGGCTGCGGAGGAGTTCGTTAGGGCGGGTGTTATCAGGGAGGGGGGGACGAAATCGTTCGGCAGATGGATGGCTTGGTTCTCCATCGATCGGAATCTTCGTCCTGGCCTTTACCACATCAGAACAGGCTCCTCCTGGGAGGTCGCACGTCAGATGAAGGACGCGAAACCGGCGGTTTTTTCCGTGACTCTGGTGCCAGGAACTGATATCTACTCTTTCGGGGCGCTTTTTTCGGAGGAATCGATATCAGGAGATAAATTGGATGAGCTGCTTACAGACGACTCTCTCTTCCCAGTGGAGACGCTCGGCCTGCTTCCGGAGACGGCTGAGGGGCGCTTGGCCTTTCTCTTCCCGGAGACCTACCGCCTCTCCTTCCCGAACGGAGGAGAGTTAGTAAAGGCTGCGGCCGCCCTATGGTGGAGCAAAATCGGCAGTTCATTTCAAG
>JBAYOX010000092.1:0-6873 GCA_041678025.1 Aminobacteriaceae bacterium | reverse complement strand
GGTCGACGTCCAGCCCTCTCTCCCTGAAAAATAGGAGCAGAGCCACTATCTGCTTCAAAACCGCCTCTTCCGCGGGCGACTTTTCAAGCGAGTCGAAGAGCCGCTTCAGCAGACGCATCCCGGCGTGCTGGATAAAACCCGTATCGATATCCACGCCAAGTCTCGCCCCCTCGGAGATTTTTCTCTCTATATATCCGATGTCGGGGAACTCAGCCTCGAACCCGTGCTTAAGCTCGTCGTTCAGCACCACCCTTGCGGCACTCCTCAGCACCTCCGGTGCCGGCATTCCGAGGTCGGTCAGGAAGGAGAGCAGCTCGGAGTAGTCAGCGACCGTCCGCCTCAGGGAGGAGACCACCGCCTCTACATCCTCCGCGATTATCATGTTCATAATGCGCTGCTGCTCATCCTTGAACAGATGTCGCAAAGAGTAGGTGTTGTGCCCGAAGGACTTGACCATAGCGGACTCAACCCCCTCCTTCAGAGCCAACTCCACCCTGCCGTACAGATCGTCATCCATCTCGTCCCCCTCTAATTCGGCAACTCCACCGATTGCGTTTCTGCCACCGATGTACAGAGCCGCGACGAAAAGCTCTTTCTCATCGAGAGTGACCTCGGAGCGTATGGTCAGGCGTCCCAGGGCGTACCGGCGTCCATCCTCGTCCCCGCGCCTCAGAGAACATGACGTGATCCGGTAGGAGTAGAAAGAATCTCCCAGGGTGGAGCGAACATCCCCCTCACCGCATACGAAGAGCGACAGGAAGGCATAGTGGGCTCCGGCGCGTAACAGGTCCGACATAGACGGGACGACGAAAATATCGAACACCCGCTTCCCGTTGTGCAGCTCGGCGATATTGCTGGGCGCTCTCTCAAGGAGGGAGAAATAGGGTGACTTGAGATCCGTGCCGGGGAAGAGGTATCCGCACAGCTCAAGGGCGCGCGCCGCGTACGCCATCACCTGTATGTTCTCTATCCCTGAGATATCGTCGAAGAACCACCCGCAGCTCGTGTACATCAGCATCAGGTTGAGTTGAAGCTCCATCAGCCTAAGCCCTTTTATCCGCTCGGGCCTCGTCAGCTCCCTGCCCGCCTCTCTATCCATAAATTCCGGCGGGGATGATTCCGAACGATCGAAGAAGACGTCGATATACCTGTCCCTCGCTCCCCACGGGTCCTGAAACAGACCTGCCGACTCCATCTCGAACAGGGGGATAACCGAGTCCCTCAGCCCGTCCATTGCCTCGCGAAAAGGCGCCCGCCACCTCTGGTTCCACCCCGGGCGGGAGTGAGCAGAGCACCCACAGTCTTCCTTCCATCTGCCGACCCCATGGGCACAGCTCCAGGAGGAGTTCTCGACGAGGATGACCTCCTCCATCGGCGGATAAAACTCCAGAAACTCGCCGTACACGGTGAGAGCCGCCTCTTTTGATCTCTCTACCGTGTCCAGACAGTAGGCCAGCGCCATGTCACCGTACTTGTGATGGTGTCCGAACGTCTCTCCGTCGGTCGCCACCGAGAGAAGCCGTGGGGTACCCGAGCTCGCCGGCAGAGAGGCTATCATCGTCCTTGCAAAGTCGTCGCCATTCCTCAAGGCGTCGCCGAAGGCGATCTTCTGTGCCAGAGGCCCGTTGTAGAAGAAGACCGTGACAGCCCTGCCAGAGGGCAGAGAGTAGACGTAGGGACGGCTGGTGTCGATCCTTTCGCCGGACACGTTTGTCCATGTCGACTCGAGCCCGGTACGTACCGAGGCCGCCTGTCTCGGCGCGAGTATCACGAAACGGACGCCGTGTTCAGTTAGAATGTCCAGCGTCTCCGAGTCAACAGCCGTCTCCGGAAGCCACATACCCTCCGGCTCGCGCTTAAAGCGTCGCCGGAAATCCTCCATGCCCCAGAGGACCTGGGTGATCTTGTCCCTGCGGTTGGCCAGAGGCATGATTATATGGTTGTAGGCCTGTGCGATCGCCGGCCCGTGCCCGGAGAAGCGACCCGCGCCCAACCGGTCAGCCTCCAGAACTGCTCCGTAGTATGCCGGGCGCTTTCTCTCCATCCATGAGAGCAGTGTGGGTCCGAAATTGAAGCTGATCCGGGAGTAGTTGTTGACGATCCTCCTGATCCAACCCTGTTCATCGAAAAGGCGCGAGGCAGAGTTCGGACCGTAGCACTCCTCGGCTATGCGCTCGTTCCAGTCGTGCCAAGGCGAGGCTGACTCCTGAACTTCGATCTCCCCAAGCCAGGGGTTCTCTCTGGGGGGCTGGTAGAAGTGTCCGTGGATACAGATGAAGCGGTTCACGAGGATCCCTCCTATCTTCGGGGCTATCGTAATAGTATAGTACAATAAAGGCTTGAATAGAGGAGGTGCTTTCTCTGAACAGGACCTGCGGGGTATTACTTCCGGTCTTCTCGCTCCCTGGCAGATGGGGGATAGGCGACCTTGGCAAAGAAGCGATAGAGTTCGCGGAGTTTCTCTCGCGCTCCGGACAGAGGACGTGGCAGCTTCTGCCCCTCTCGGAGACTGACAGCGCGATGGGCGACTCCCCGTACAGCTCCTCCTCCGCCTTCGCAGGCAACCGTCTGTTCATCCCGCCGGAGGACCTGATGGAACGCGGGCTTATTACGCCAGGCGAGGCAGAGGACGCACCATCATTCCCTGCTGACAGGGTGGACTATCAGCTGGTCAGGGAGCACAGGGTTCGGCTTCTGTCGAAGGCCTTCTCCAGGTTCACCCCCACGCAGGAGTACTATTCTTTTTTGCAGAGGCACAGCTACTGGGTGCAGGACCACGCTGTCTTCTCCTCGATCAAGAAACGCCTGAGCGGCCTTCCGTGGAGCGAGTGGCCGGAGGGGTTAAGGCTCAGGCGGGAAGAAGCCCTCGCACAGGCTGGAATAGAGCTACGCGAGGCTATCGACTACGAGCTATTCGTGCAGTTTCTATTTTTTGAGAACATGGAGCTACTGAGACGCGAGTGTGAGGGTAAGGGCATTGAACTGATGGGAGACCTTCCCATATATGTCAACTACGACAGCGCTGATGTGTGGGCGCACCGGCGCTTCTTCCTGCTCGATGCTGACCTGCTTCCGTCCGAGGTATCGGGGGTCCCGCCCGACTACTTCAGCAGTACGGGTCAGCTGTGGGGAAACCCGCTGTACAACTGGGAAGAGCTCGAGCAGGACGGCTTCTCCTGGTGGATCACACGACTCAAGCACTCTCTCTCCATGTTCCATCTGGTGAGGATAGACCACTTCCGCGGGCTGTCGGGCTACTGGGCCGTCCCAAGGGGAGAGAAGACCGCCGAGAGGGGCGTCTGGAGGCAGGCCCGCCCGGAGGGTTTTTTCAATGCCATCAGGCAGAGCATACCGTCAACATCCCTCCTCGCGGAGAACCTGGGGGTCATCACTCCGGACGTTACAGAGGCCATGGAGTCGATGGGACTTCCCGGAATGGCGGTGCTGCTTTTCGGGTTCTCCGGCGACATGAGGGACAACCCACACATACCGCACAACTACACCGGCAACCTGACCGCCTACAGCGGTACACACGACAACAACACAGCGCTGGGGTGGTATCGTGAGGACACAACCGACGCCGAGCGCGAGGCTCTTTTCCACTACACCGGGAGGACTATGACTGAAGAGGAGGTCCCGGAGGCGGTGGTAAGAATCGTCCTCTCATCTGTTGCAGAGCGCGCCATAATTCCCCTGCAGGATCACCTGGGACTTGGAAGCGAGGCTCGCATCAACACCCCCGCCACCCCCTCGGGCAACTGGAGATGGCGAGCGTTGAAAACGTTTTTTACAGAAGAGTTCTCACTGAAGATAAAGCAACTCGCGGAAATATACGGAAGAAACTAAAGGAGACGTTCGAAACAGGGTGCATTTTCTGGTAGAATTATTTGTAGTCCCTTCAATGCACGCCGTAACAGACGAAGGGACGCTTGACCAAACCGGACCCTTCGGCGACTGTCTCAACGTCTGCCGTGCTTGACGATGAACTCCACAATCATAGTTAAGTCAGAGAGGTGAAAGCGTAGCCATGTTACCCCCGCAACATCAAAGAGAGCTTGGAAGCTCGATACGCAGGCTGATGGAGACGGACCCGGCCTTCAGGCCGGTGGCTTATCTGTCCATGGAGATCGGAATAAAGGAGTCAATCCCGACGTACTCGGGCGGCCTGGGGATACTGGCGGGCGATATACTCAAGAGCGCCGCCGATATTGGTGTGCCCGTGGTCGGCGTCACGCTTCTCTATCGGAAGGGGTACTTCCAACAGCTGTTCAACTCCGATAGCTGGCAGATGGAGAAGCCGGTGCTGTGGCAGCCGGTGCAGGAGCTGACGCTGCTGCCGAACCAGGTGTCTTTGACCCTTCAGAACCGGGAGGTCCACGTACGCGCCTGGCAGTACGAGATACTCGGCATCTCAGGTCATCCTGTTCCCGTCTTTTTCCTTGACACTGATTTCGACAACAACCACCCCGACGACCGAAAGCTCACCTGGCACCTTTACGGCGGAGATCAGGTGTATCGCCTGTGCCAGGAGATGGTGCTCGGCGTCGGCGGGCTCCGTATGCTCCGCGATCTCGGATACAAGAACATCGAGACATTCCACATGAACGAGGGGCATGCGGGTTTCCTGACCCTCGAGCTCATGAGGGAGCAGGGATACTTCGACATCGAGAAGATAAGGGAGCAGGTCATCTTCACCACCCACACCCCGGTCCCGGCCGGGCACGACTACTTTCGCTTCGACCTAGTCGACAGGGTGATATCTCACGAGGCCTCGATGGATCTGAAAAGAATGCTCCCGAACTCAGACGGGGTGTCGATGACGGAGCTGGGCATCCGTTTCAGCCGCTATGTAAACGCCGTGTCTAAAAAACATGCCGAGGTAAGCCGAAACATGTTCTCGATGCCGGAGATCGACTGGATCACCAACGGCATACACCCGGGGACATGGGTAAGCAACGGCATACGAAGGCTGCTCAACGCCCACATCCCCGGCTGGGAGCACGACCCCGGCAGGCTTGTGCAGGCGGTGAAGATCCCTCAGGACGATTTATGGAGCGCCCACCAGGCCTCGAAGCTGCGCCTTCTGGCCCTTATCATGGAGCAGACGAAGCAGCAGTTCGACCTCAACACACTGACGATAGGCTTCGCCAGGAGGGCGGCTACGTACAAGCGCGCAGACCTGCTCTTCTCGAACATGAAGCGGCTGCTGGAGGTCGGGTCGGGCAAGATCCAGCTCGTGTTCGCCGGGAAGTCGCACCCCAGGGACGACGGCGGCAAGGCCGTCCTTCAGAGGCTTATGAGCGTCTCTCACAAGGTCGGGGAGATGATCCCGATAGTCTTCCTTGAGGATTACGACATGGACAAGGGGGCAATGATCACCCAGGGGGTCGATCTGTGGTTGAACACCCCCCTCAGGCCACGCGAGGCGTCCGGCACGAGCGGGATGAAGTGCGCGATAAACGGCGTGATGAACTTCTCTGTGCTCGACGGCTGGTGGATAGAAGGTTGGCTGGAGGACGTCACAGGATGGTCCATCGGCCCCGACCCCACCGAGTCCGAGATGATCAACTACGACGAGTCGCTGGACGCGAATGATCTGTACGACAAGCTGGAGCGGAAGATCATCCCGACCTACTACAACAACCGCGAAAAGTGGATATGGATGATGCAGAGGAACATCGCCTTCAACGGCAGCTTCTTCAACACGCACCGGGTAGTCAGAGAGTACTGCGAAAAAGCTTACAACATCAGCTTCCGAGGGATGTGATACGTCGTGGCGAAGCAGGAGACCCGAAGAGGGATCAGAGTGCTTCACGTATCTCCCGAGGCCGTCCCTTTCTGCAAAGTAGGCGGACTCGGGGACGTCGCGGGTTCGCTGCCGCGAGCCCTCCGAAGGACTCGCATCGACAGCAGGCTTCTTGTCCCCGCCTGGGACGGTGTGCTGGACGAAGTACGCGACAGGGGGACGAGGTTGCAAAAGGCCTCAAAAGATGTCTGCGTGGCCATAGACTGGCGCGTACACAGGGCCGCTGTGTGGAGGGCCTCCGAGGAGGGGCTCCCTGTCTACTTCCTTGAATCTCCTCTCTTCCGAGGTGACGGAATCTATCCGAAAGAGCTGACCCCCAATACGGTTCTGCCCTTCGTCCTCCTGTCGCAGGCGGCACTGGAGCTCGAGGATGCTGCGAGATGGGCCCCCGATATCCTGCACTGTCACGACTGGGGGACCGCCCCCCTTATAGCCTCGTTGTTGTGGCACAAACACTACCGCCACAGGCTCGCCGATATAAAGACCGTCTTCACCATACACAACCTCGCGCATCAGGGGCTCCTCCCCCTGCACTCCCCTCTCGACTGGGGGCTGGACGAGGATGCCTTTACGCTCGATGCGCTTGAGTTCTACGGCATGACCAACCTCATGAAGGGCGCAATTGCAGGCGCATCCGCTGTGACCACCGTCAGTCCCTCATACGCCCGCGAAATTCAGACCGAAGAGGGCGGTGCAGGACTGGGTGGGCTTCTGCGAAGCCAGAGTTACAAGATAAGAGGCATACTGAACGGACTCGATACATCCTGCTGGGGGCCACTTACCGACCGTCATATCCCTGCCAACTACACCATGTACGACCTTTCCGGGAAGCAAAAGTGCAGAAGGATTCTGCTGAAGGAATGCGGCTGGGAGGAGGACGAACGTCCTATATTCATATCCGTGGGAAGAATAGTGGATCAGAAGGGTTTTGACATACTCATTCCCGCAATACCGGACATGACGGAGAGGGGATGCAGGCTCTTCATCGTCGGGAACGGGCAGCCAGAATACGAGGGGGCGTTAAGGGACATGGCCGGGCGTCTGCCCGACTCTGTCTCGGTGTTCAT
>JBAYOX010000091.1:0-6874 GCA_041678025.1 Aminobacteriaceae bacterium | reverse complement strand
GTCGGCCGTCGAGACGGCGCTGGCCAACCGCCCCGTCCTGGCCTTCTCCGGCTTCTGGATAGGACGTCTTACGCCCGCCCCTATGGAGTTGGCCCTGTCCACATACTTCGGCGAGAGGGGCGGCCCGTTCTATGTAAAGGATCGCCCGGAACTGATACCCGCCGAGGTTTTGAGTCTCTACCGGGACTGGGACGGCCGGGTGATGAAGGAGGACTCGGAGCTGGTCAGGTCCGTCCTCGAACCGCTCTTCCACAGAGAGGGTGCGGCGGAGGAGTTCGGGCGCATCTACGATAGCCTGGCGGAGCGTGGCTGATGCCGGACATGAATCAGAAGCGCGCCCCGTTGCTCTCGGCGGCGGTATATACCTACAACCAGGAACGCCTGATAACCGAGACCCTGGACAGCCTGCTGGACGGGGGGGCGTTTGAGGGAGCGCCGGGCGGGGTGGAGCTGATAGTGTCGGATGACTGCTCTTCGGACGGGACGGTCAACGCAGTCTCATCGTGGATGCAGAGACACGGAGGTTTGTTCCGCTCATGCAGACTGCTGACTGCGGAGAGCAACGGAGGCCCGGTCGAAAACTACTGCAGAGCGGTGCGAGCCTGCACGGGGGAGATAGTAAAACCCCTGGCGGGGGACGACCTCTTCTGTCCACAGGGGGTTCTGGACGCCGCTCTTGAGATGGCCGCTCGCTCCGACGTCGAGCTGCTCTTCGGCAGGATAGCCCCATTCGGCGAGGGCCTGGATTCTGCTGTTGCAGGCTGGACTGGGGAGCAGGCGCGTTTCTTCGGCTGCGACGCCCGCGAACAGTTCCGCACTCTGGTCTCCTTCGACCCGCTGCCCGCGCCGGGCGTTCTCTTCAGAAGGTCGCTCTTCGAGGAGCTTCGACTGTGGGAGTACGGCTTCTTCTGGATGGAGGACTGGCCCCTCTGGCTGTTGGCGACCGCCGGTGATCGCCGTATAGCGGAGTTTGACAGGACGGTAGCCCGCTACCGGATTCACCCTCGGTCGATAAGCCAGAGGATGAGCGCACCGGGCAGGGAGAGGGTGCGCAGGGGGATAAACGCCGACCGGCGGCTGATGTACGACCGGATAGTGATGCCGCGAATGGCGGAGCTGCCGCTCGTACTCCGGCATCACGCCAGACTGCGGCGCTTCTTCTTCGCATGGCTGGAGAGGACGCGAAGCCCCGCGCTGGTCCACTGGGCCAGGGAGCTTTCGCTGCTGGCCGATCCGTACCGGATGGGGCGCAAGCTGAAGGACCTTTCGAGCAGGAGGGGCTGACGAGTAAAGGGGAGGGGACAATGCGGTTATTCAAGTTTCCCGTCCGCAGGACGGACAACCCGGAGGAGGGATGCCTTCAGTTCATCGAGGCGGAGCGCCACGTACCCTTCCCGGTTAAGCGGGTGTACTGCTCTACCGGAGTCAGCGCGGGTTGCTTGCGTGGCAAGCACGCTCACCGGGCGCTTGAGCAGGCGCTGATCTGCGTCCACGGGGCGATAAGCGTGACGCTTGACACGGTCGCGGACAGGACGACCTGCATCCTGAGCGACCCGGCCACGGGGCTGTACGTCGGGCCGATGACCTGGCACACCATGACATGGATAAAGGACGACAGCGTGCTGCTGGTGCTTGCCTCGGACTACTACGACGAGGCCGATTACATCCGCGACTACGATGAGTTTCTTCGACTGGCGAGGCGGACCACGTGAGGAAGATCCCATTCAACGTCCTAGCGCCCGCCTTCGAGGCGCACGCGGCGGAGTACGAAGAGGCCGCGCTCCGCGTACTGCGCTCCGGCTGGTACGTTCTCGGCGCGGAGGTAGAATCATTCGAGAGCGAATTCGCGGACTATCTCGGCGCGTCGCACTGCGTCGGACTCAACTCCGGACTGGACGCGCTCATACTTGCGGTGCGCGCTCTCGGTATCGGTCCGGGGGACGAGGTGATCGTCCAGGCGAACACGTACATCGCGACGGTCCTTGCGATCACCGGCTGCGGAGCGATGCCGGTCTTCGTCGAACCGGACGAGTATCACGGCCTGGACGCCGCGCGCGTGGAGGCGGCCGTGACGCCGAGAACAAAGGCTATCCTGCCGGTCCATCTCTACGGGCAACCGTGCGCCATGGGCGAACTGCTCCGCATCGCGGCGGATCGGGGACTCGCCGTGATCGAGGACTGCGCGCAGAGCCATGGAGCGATGTGGAGAGGACGCAAAACAGGGACGCTGGGGACGGTCGGCTGCTTCAGCTTCTTCCCGACAAAAAATCTGGGCGCCTTCGGCGACGCCGGGGCGCTCGTCACGGATGACGAATCCCTTGCGGACAGGGTACGCGTTCTGAGGAACTACGGCTCGAAGGAGAAGTACGTCAACGAGATCGAAGGGGTCAACTCCCGTATGGACGAGATACAGGCGGCCCTGCTCCGCGTCAGGCTGCGCTTTCTCGACGCGATCAACGCTGAACGGGCTGCGGTCGCGGCCCGGTACGCGGAGCTGATTTGTTCCCCGTTCGTCGTGAAACCCCGTCCGCGCCCCGAGGCGACGCATATCTTTCACCTGTACGTCGTAGAATGCGACCACAGGGAGCGTCTGCAGGAGCACCTCTCCGCGCACGGCATAGGGACGCAGATCCACTACCCGATACCGCCGCATCTTTCGGGAGCGTACGCCCATCTTGGATACGGGCGCGGTTCATTCCCCGAGACGGAGCGTCTTGCGGAGCGCGTCCTGAGCCTGCCGCTCTACAGCGGTATGAGCGAGGACGACATTCAGGCCGTCTGCGATGCGATCAACTCCTTCCGACCATGAAGACGCCGCCGTTTCTACTGATTCGCCGCCACATTTCCAAGTTCCTACGGAGCCTCTCGGCGCGACTGCATCTGCTTCAGACGCGCATGGGCTCGTGGTGGGGCGGGACAAGCCTGACCATTGGAAGGGGAGTGCGCTTCTATCAGCGGACGATAGTCTCGGGCGAGGGGGTTGTCCGGATAGGACGAAGGACGACGCTCGGGTATCCGATAGGAGGCGGCTTCCATAGTTCCTGCTGCGAGCTTCAGGCGCGCTATCAGAACGCGGAGATTGTACTTGGAGATTTCGTCGGCATCAACAACGACTTTCTGGTCATCTCGGTGAAACGGGTGGAGATCGGAGACTACTGTCTCATCGGCAAGGGAGTGCAGATTCTGGATTTCGACGCCCACGGCGTCGCTCCCGAGGAGCGCAGGACGAGCATTGGCCGCATGGCCCCGGTCGTCCTAGGAAAGAACGTCTGGGTCGGAAACGGCGCGATACTTCTCAAGGGAACGAACATCGGAGATAACTCCATAGTCGCTGCAGGTGCCGTGGTCCCAGGGGGCGAGTACCCCGCCGACGTCATCATAGGTGGCAACCCCGCGCGGATTTTAGGGGAGCTTCGCAGCGCGCCCCGGAGCGTGGACAAAAGATCGGAGGGCGAAGAATATGCTTCTGAAAACGCGCATTGAGGAGCTCTTTCTCAGGGAGCTGCGGATGGACGATCTGGAGGGATTCTATTCGTGGCAGAGCAATCCGGAAATTACCAGGTACTACGCGTTTACGCGGGTGCCCCGGACGCTGGAAGAGGCGCGCCGAACGCTCTCACTGATCGTGGAGGGAGCAAGCCGGGATTCGGTGCATCTTGCCATCGTGAAGGACGCATGTGCCCCCGGCGAGGAGTTCGTCGGTGTGACGAGCTTCAAAAACATCTCCTCGCTCGACCGTCACGCCGAGTACGCCATGGTGATCGCTTCGACGAATAACATGGGGAAGGGGTACGGCAAAGCGGCTTCTATACGGATGATTCAGTACGGGTTCGATACGCTAAATCTCCGAAAAATCTACATGAGCGCGCTCGCCGGAAACGAAAAGACCATCCATCTCTACGAAAGCATTGGTTTCAAGCGCGAGGGAGTCTTCAGGCAGCACGTTTTCAGGGACGGGGAGTACGAGGACCTGGCCTGGTTCTCTCTTTTTCGAGGAGAGCTGAAGGATTGAGCGCCTCCCGTCAGGCGTAGGGGCCGAGACCGCGGATTCGTCTGTACCAGGCCTTGACGCCGAGCCTGGCCTGCCTCGTGCGCCCGCGCAGGGTGAAGACCTCCTCGGGGCGGATGGTCACGGGGATAGCTGATGAACATGGCATCTCTTCGAGCATTGACACTACAGACGGGAAGAGGTTATACCTGTTCAAAATCAGCTCTCGCGCCTCCCTGAGCATGGGGACGGACCTCTCGTATGTGCCGCTCCCGATCGTATCGAGTATGGTTCTAAGTGCCTCCTCGGGTCTCTCGATGTCTATCGGGACGAACGACCCCGCCGGGAAATACTCTTCAAGGTTCGGGCACCCCCAGTAAAAGGGGAGAGCACCTCCAAGGTAGGAGTCAGCCAGCTTCTCAGTCCAGTAGTGCAGGAGTTGCGAGTTCTCGATGGCTATGTGGTATCTGTAAGGGGCTATCGCATCCCTCTTGCAGGGTATTTGCCTCTCCCTGCCCGCTCCGAATATCTCCATGCCGGGGATCGGGTTGCGCTCCAGGAACGAGACGAACTCGTTGCGGATTCTATGTCCGTCGCGCTTCCTCTTGGTGGAGCAGACGATCGACAGCAGCCGCTCCTTCCTCTCGAACGGGGGTGTCCCGGTCAGTGAGTCGTAGTCCTCTACGAGGCGCGAGTGCCCCTTATCGTCGAACTCGCGCCCGTAGTGCCACGGGTACGACTGGTGGCGCATGCACAACCCGGGGTGACGCATCGTGTGGCTGGTGACCACGCGCGCGAACTGAGACGCGAACCTCTCAGGGTAGCTTTTTATCGCGGGCGGCTCCCCGGTGAAGAGGATCGTCCTCGACGGGGGGCAGACGGTGGTCTCTGCAGTCTTCAGCCCTTCGTAGACAACCCACGCGTCGGCATGACGGCAGAGCGGGTCGGTGATGAACTCGAACCCGTCCCATACTCCCGACCGGGCCGGGGTCTGGGCCAGCAGGGAGACTGGATCGAACGGGGTCGACAGTTTGACTATCATTTATCGCATCTCCTTCGGCGTTGAGTCGCGCGCCACTGACGAGGCGCGCATCATAGTATACTATAGGTCGGTAGTCGGAGAGGCGGCGGTGAAGCTGAGGATCGTTCAAATACTTCCGGAGTTGGACGAGGGCGGCGTGGAGCGCCACGTGCTGTGGCTCGCCAACGGACTGGCGTCCAGGGGGCATGAGGTGCTCGTAGTATCGGCGGGGGGAAAGCTTGTCGGAGAGTTGGCCGGGGCGGAGAACGTCAGGCTGCCGGTCCACTTGAAGAACCCCCTTACGGCAGCGTGGTCGGCTGTCCGGATTGCCCACATCGCAAAGGCGCTCGGGGTACAGATTCTGCATGCACACTCTCGAGTTCCGGCGTGGATCGCCTGGTGGGCGTCGTGCCTTTCCGGAATACCCTGGGTTGCGACCTGCCATGCCTTCTACAGCAAGAACGCGGGAATCCTCCCGTATCGGCGGGCGAACGTGCTGTTGTGCGTCAGCGAGGCGGTGCGTGAGTATTTTATGGAGATCTTCCCCGATGCGGAGTTCAGGGTGGTGTATAACGGCCTGCCGCCGACGGAGCAAGTGTGGTGCCCGAATGAAGGGGAAGCCCCCCGATTTCTCTTCGTGGGAAGACTCGTACCCAAAAAAGGGGTCGATACTCTCCTACACGCGCTTTCCCTTCTGCAAGACGTTGCGTGGAGCCTAGACATCGTAGGAGATGGTCCTTCAATGGATGATCTGCAACGGATGGCGGTGCGGTTCGGGATAGCGGAGAGAGTCTTCTTTCACGGTTTTCAGGAAGAACCGGAGCGTTGGATGGCCGGGTGCTCCTGTTTCCTCTTCCCTTCCCATCAGGAGGGGATGGGGCTTGTGCTCATGAGGGCGGTTCAGATGGGGATACCCGTGCTGGGCTCGGATATTCCGGCGGTGCGGGAGCTATCGTTGACCCCGGACGAACTGTTGCCGGCCGGGAATGCGGAAGTCTGGCGGAGTGCTCTGGAGGACTTTCTGCGAACCGGCAAGTCAAGGGCAGGTTTCGGTGCCGACAAGATCCCGTCGCTCGACGCTATGGTGCAGTCGGTCGAGGATGTGTACGCGAACATTGCCTGAAATGGCATGAAAAATGCAACGGAAGCAAATGCAGTGTGTTTCCGTCGAGAAAAATAAAGAGGTGTGCTCATGAAGAAGAAAGCGCTGATTACGGGGATAACAGGACAGGACGGAGCCTACCTGGCAGAATTTCTGTTGAACAGGGGGTACGAGGTGCACGGGATGAAGCGCCGATCCTCTCTCTTCAACACCGGTAGGATCGACCATCTGTACGAGGATCCGCACCTGACGGAACGTCGGCTTATCCTTCACTACGGGGATCTCACCGACTCCTCGAACATCATACGGATCATCCAGGAGGTGCAGCCTGACGAGATCTACAACCTCGCGGCGCAGAGCCATGTGAAGGTTTCGTTCGAGACGCCGGAGTACACCGCAAACGGCGACGGACTCGGGGTGCTGCGCATTCTTGAAGCCATACGAATTCTCGGGCTGGAGAAGCGAACTCGCTTCTACCAGGCCTCCACCAGCGAACTCTACGGCAAAGTGCAGGAAATTCCGCAGAACGAGAGGACACCGTTCTATCCACGCAGCCCCTACGCTGCGGCGAAGCTGTACGGGTACTGGATAACCGTGAACTACCGAGAGGCATACGGGATGTTCGCCTGCAACGGCATCCTGTTCAACCACGAGTCCCCTCTTCGCGGCGAGACCTTCGTCACACGCAAGATCACGCGAGCCGCTGCGCGCATCGCACTGGGGTTGCAGGAGAAACTGCATCTGGGAAATTTGAATGCAAAGC
>JBAYOX010000090.1:0-6906 GCA_041678025.1 Aminobacteriaceae bacterium | reverse complement strand
TCGATGCTCTGCTCGTCACCGATATCGGCGAACAGCGTGCCGATATTACCCACCCTCGAGTCCTCCTCAACCGGGATGGGCAGACCGCACCATGCCAGAAAGACGCACACCCCGACAGTCTTGAGGACCACCGTCTTTCCGCCTGTGTTAGGCCCGGTTATTACGAGGCTTCTGAAGCCCTCGCCACACTTTACGCTCACAGGCACAGCAGCTTCTCCTAGCAGGGGATGTCTGGCATTGCGAAGAGAGAAGAGCGTCTTCTCCTCGACTACAGGTAGCTTCCATCGGTCCTTTGACATTACCTCGGAGGCGCCGTAGAGAAGATCCAATTCGCACAGAGTGTCCTGAGCGTCAAGTACCGGGCGCTCGCGCGACAGGATGATCCCGGTCAGCCTTCGGAGTATCCGGCGCTCCTCGTCCTCCTGGTCGCGCAACCTGACGGCAAGGGCGTTGTCGAGAGGCATCAGCTCATTAGGCTCCATATACACGGAGCTTCCAGAGCCGGATCTGTCGACCACCGTACCAGGGAAGCGGTTTATATACTCCTGCCGGACCAGGAAGACAAAACGCCCGTCCCTGAAGGCCAGCACCCTGTTCTGCAGCATCTGGGAGATCGAGGATGTATCCAGGAGGGACTGGGCGGCCCTTCGCAGTCGCATGCGCAGGGACTCCACATCGCCGCGTATTGCCGCCAGCTCCGGGGAGGCCGTATCGAAGAGCTCGCCGTTGTCGTCAAGAACGCCCAGCGCCTGGATTTCCGATGAGAAGTCTCTGAACCGCCGATAAAGAGTTTCGAAAGGGGGAAACAGCTCACGGCTCTCCCCCAGCGTCTCTCTTGTCGAAGCTGCCAGAGAGAGGAGATGACGAACGGAAATAAGCTCGGGGCCGGAAAGCATCCCCGAGCGTTTTGCTCCGATGAACATGTCCGTAACAAGGACCGCCCTGGGGCTCCACGACCACTCTCCGACCCTGTCTCGATACTCCGTGAATGAGCGAAACAGCTCCAGTCTCTCCCGCAGAGAGCGAAGAGACGGCTGCGGTCTTAATTTTTCGAGCGCAGCCCGCCCGAACTCTCCACGCACCCGATCGGCGAAGACTCTCAGAACCTTCGGGATTTCAAGTATTCGCCTGATATCCTCCGAGAGCTCCATAAGGGTGCCCTATTCCCCCTCTTCCTCATCGGAACCAAGCAAAGAGGGGAGGTTCAGCTCCGGCAGGGTAAAGCCTTCGGGGAAGACGTTCCACTCCCTAAGCTTGTTCTGAATTGAAGGCCACATCGCGTGTGCGCTCATCATGACCACGCTCTTCTCCATCCACTCGGACGGGAGTATTGGCGAGTAGGTGGTTATCCCGACGTAGAGGAACAGAATAAGGGCGGCCCCCTTCAAAACTCCGGCGAATCCACCCAGTATTCTATCTACAAAGGTAAGCGACGTGAACTTCAAAAAGGCCCGTACCGCTTTGCACATCAGAGCGGCCCCTACCACGGAGGAAATGTAGATGACCGCCATAGCCGATACCGAAAGTACGGCGCTGCCAGCCTGCGGCCAATAGAGCATCAAAACCTCGGCCAGAGGATCGGAGTACTTCCAGGCGAGCACTATTCCACCGACGGTGCCGAGCAGGGAGAAGACCTCTCCAGAAAGCCCCCTGGAAACCCCTCTTATGACGAGTGTGATGACGATAAGCAGCACTACTATGTCGAAGACTGACGCAATGTTCATTCCTTCTCAAGCTCCTCGTATAATCCTTCTATTTTGGAGCGGGTATTCTCAAGGGTCCAAGCAAGCTGAAGACAGAGGATCAGCAGAACCTTCTCCTGATCAAGGGATCGATCCAACTTGTCGGTGACATCGGCCATTAGCGCCTCCATGCTCTTCAGACTATCGTCGTCCAGGGAGGTTCCTATGCTATATGAGGCCTTTCCTATTTGAACTGAAACATCGCGCAGAGACGACGTCACCCCTTGGCGCTCCTTTCCCACCCAGGCGGCGGTACAGTTTCCGCCAGCTCGGGCATAAGTGTGGAGATCCGTTCGTAGATGGCCTTCAGCTGAGACTCAATCTGCTCTTTCTCCTTGCGAAGGGAGAGCTTTTCGCGCTCCAGAAGCTCTACAGCTCTTCGGCTCTCCTTGTCGGCACGTATCATCTCCAGGTCTTTTTCGGCGAACCTGCCGCGGAGCTCGTCAACCTCCGCGCGGAGCCTGTCTCTCTCCGTCCGCAGAGATTCGACGGTCGAACATAGCCTGTCCACGAGCTGGTCGATCTTGTTGATGGTCGTCATACCCATCCTTCCTATCTCAGAATGTAACCTGAAGCGCTCATCCGGGAGCGAACCTTCTCGTTCACACTGTCCACCTCTTCATCCACAAGAGTCCTGTCGTCCCTCTTGTAGGAGAGCGAAAAAGCAAGACCGCGGAGGCCGTCGGGAACGCCCTTTCCTGAATAGACGTCGAAAAGGCGCACACTACGGAGCAGATCTCCTCCCTCTTCCCTGATCATGCGCAATACCCTCTCATGCGACTCGCCTACCGGGACGAATAGAGATATGTCCCTGAAAACCGGCGGGAAGGGTGACGGCTCTCTGAAGGAGGGAAGAATTGGCGATTCGAAGGGTTCCAGATCTATTTCGAAGGCATAAAGAGGTGAACAGTCGAGCTCTTTTTCTATCGACGGCTTAAGTCGAATGAGGTAGCCGACCCTTCTGTCGCTCCAGAATACATGCGCCGTCTGTCCTCTGTGTCCGAAGTGCTCCTCACCCTGTTCATACCTGATCTCCACGCAACCGCTCTGCGCCAGGGCCTCGATATCGGCCTTCAGAGTGAATATGTCGTCAGCGTCCGAGGGGCCGTAAGGCATGCGCGGATCCCGCCCTCCGTAAGCGAGGCCGCATATCCTCTCGATCTCCTCATGCCCTCCATCCTCAAGCGGAAGGAAGACCCTTCCGAGCTCGAACACGCGAACTGGATCCTTCCACCCAGAGGCCACGCTATGCTCCACGCTTCGAAGCAGGCCGGGCAGCAGGGTGGTCCTCATCCTCGACTGCTCGACGCTCAACGGGTTGGAGAGCGAGAGCGGTCTGGCTCGACGGTCGTCATGAGGAAGGCGCAGCAGATCAACGAACGACGGAGAGAGGAAGCTGTAGTTCATCAACTCGACGTACCCTCTTGCCATAAGGGTCTCGCGGACGTTCCCCTTGGTGCGGGTCGTGACTCCGATATCCCCATGTTCGTGCAGGGCCCCGGGGAGGGTCGACGGCAGCGTCTCGTTGTAGCCCCTTATCCTGCCGACCTCCTCGATGAGATCCTCTTCTATGGAGATGTCCGGACGCCACGATGGCACCGAGAAAACCCTCTCCTCAGGCGACGAGGAGAGCTCCGCAAGTCCGAGTCTTGTGAGTATCGAGGAGGCCTCCGCCATATCCTCCGTGAGCAGGACCTTTCTCATCTTCTCCTGTGTGAGGGTGACAGATCTCTCTTCGCCCCGGACCCTGGAGGTATATTTCACCGAATAGCCGCCCCTCGCGGCTCCCCATTCCTCCAGCAGAGAAAAGATATACTGCAACGAGACCTCGGCCATTCGGGAGTCGACGATGCGGGAGTAGCGATAGGCCGCCTCCGAGGGGATTCCAAGCCTGCGGGACGTCCTGCTGACACGGATCGCGTCAAAGGTGGCCGACTCAAGGAAGACGTCCTTGGTGGTCTCGAGGATCTCGCTGTTCTCCCCGCCCATCACCCCGGCTATCGCCACAGGCAGGCCGCCGCTGGTTATCAGCATATCCTCCGCCTCCAGCCCGTGCTGCTTTCCGTCCAGCGTCGTGATACGCTCGCCCTCGCGGGCGCGGCGGACTGTGATCTCTCTGGCGGGCAGATAGGCCGCATCGAATGCGTGAGTGGGCTGGCCAAGCATCAGCATCGAGAAGTTGGTAGCGTCGACCATCGCGGAAATCGGCCTCATGCCCAGCAGAGTAAGGAGGACTCTTATCCTGAGAGGGGACGCGCCCTCTTTCAGGCCGGTGATAAGCCCCATGCAGTAGAGAGAGCACCCCTCGTCCTCCAGGGTTATCTCGTTGAAACGGAGTTCGTCTGGCCACTCCCTGCTGTCGTCCCCCTTGATATCCAGGGGATTATTCTTCCACTCAGTTCCTGGGAAGAGGGCGAAAACCTCCCTGGCCACTCCGAGCATGCTCAGCAGGTCACCCCTGTTCGGAGTAACCGACAGGTCCAAAACGGCGTCATCCAACCCTATCAGGCTCTTTACATCCTCTCCGGGTCCCGTGCCGGAGGGGAGCCTAAGGATGCCGAACTCGTCTGCCACCTCCGGCACTCCCAACTCCGAAGCGGACAGGAGCATTCCGTGGCTCTCCACACCGTCGAAATCACGCGTTCCCAGTAGAGTGCCGTCGGCCAGGGTGGTGCCGGGGCGCCCCCAGGGGACGATATCCCCCTCGGACAGGTTCGTCGCGGCAGTGACTACAATGGCGCTCCCGCCGCCGTCGTTCACGGTGGCTACGAATAGGTTCTCCTTAGCCGGGTGCCTCTCTAGCTTCTCTATGACCGATGACAACACTCCCTTAAGCGCCCTGCACGGGTAGTCTATCGACTCCACCTCGCAGCCAGTAAGCGTAAGGCGCTCGGCGACCTCCTCAAGGGTGGCGGGAATTGTCAGCATTTCGTTAAGCAGGTTCCAAGATATCAGCATCAGAAGCTCCTCCCCGAGAGAAGATAGGGCACGTCGCCTTCAAAGAGGACGCGCAAATCAGTAAGCCCGTACTTGAGCATGGCGATGCGGTCGAGCCCGATGCCCCATGCAAACCCGTTGTAGATCGACGGGTCTATCCCGCCGTAGCGTATGACGTTAGGGTGAACCATGCCGAGCCCGGCCACCTCAAGCCATCCTGTACCCTTGCAGATCCTGCAGGAAGGGTTGCTCCCGGAGCACTCCACGCACTCGATATCCAGTTCCAGCGAGGGTTCGGTGAATGGAAAATAGCTGGCCCGGTAGCGGGCTTTCAGCGGGCGAGAGAAGATCGCAGCCATAAGGGTCTCAAGGCATCCCTTCATGTCCGCCACGGAGATGTCCCTGTCTATAAGCAGCCCTTCAAGCTGGTTGAACATGGGAGAGTGAGTCGGATCGCTGTCGCGGCGGTAGACCTTGCCGGGGCATACGATTCTTATAGGAGCGCCGTGCCGCAACATCGACCTCACCTGCACGGGCGAGGTGTGTGTCCTGAGCAGACTGCCGTCGGGGAAGTAAAAGGTGTCCTGCATGTCCCTGGCCGGATGCGACGGGGGGATGTTCAGTGCCTCGAAGTTATAGAAGTCCTCCTCTATTTCAGGCCCTAGAGCCACCGAGAAGCCAAGCCCCGCCAGTATCTCCACCACATCGTGCATCAGTTGGGCGACCGGGTGTATTCCCCCCGGACCCCTTCCTCTGGGAGGGAGGGTCACATCGACCTGGAACGCCCTCTCGGCGGCGTCCGCTTCATCATCCTCCAGCAACACCCTCTTATGCTCTATGATCTCGTCCATACGGTCACGAAGGGTGTTCACAGCCTGTCCGGCGGCGGGCCGTTCATCTGAGGGGAGAGAGCCCAGAGACTTCAAAAATGAGGTCACCGCCCCTTTTTTCCCGAGAAAGGCAACTTTGACCCGCTGTAAACTATCGGAAGATGTCGCCTCGGAGATCTGTTCCATGAACTCCCTTTCAATACTCTCAAGCTCTGCACGAATGGGCACCATGCGCCGTTTCCCCCCATCTGATTCATCAAGGGACGCCCTGTCGGGGCTGGCCACCGATTTGAATCGGCATCCCCTGTGTTTATTTCAGTGTTTTGTCTCACCGTGGATTATACCATCACGGGCTGTCATGCCAGAAAAAATAAGGGGCTCCCATCCCGATTAACGCGGAGGGAACCCATGATTTTCAATCTTACTATCGACCGCTAGAGACAACCTTCGAAGCCGTGTCCGTGTGGACGCGGTCTTATTTTCCCAGGGCGTCCTTAGCCTGAGCCGTGAGCTGAGTGAAGGCAGCCATATCGTTCACTGCCAATTCAGAGAGCATCTTTCTGTTGATGACGATGCCCGCCTTTTTCAGGCCGTTCATGAAGGAGCTGTACGACATCCCGCACGACCTTGTCGCTGCGTTTATCCTTGTGATCCACAGGCGTCTGAAGTCCCTCTTTCTGCGTTTTCTATCGATATAGGCCCTGGACAGAGCGTGTAGATAGGCCTCCCTGGCCCTTCTGTAGACGTTCTTCTTGCGTCCCCAAAAGCCCTTAGTTATCGCGAACAGTTTCTTTCTTTTTCTATCGCTTGCGCTACCGCCTTTGACACGGGGCATCGCATGTCACCTCTTTCGTAAAAATGAACTATCTAACCGTAAGGCAGAAGCTTCTTAAGACTCTCGATATTCGCGGCGTCCACGTAACCGGTTTTGCGCAGAGTGCGCTTGCGTGATGCGCCCTTCACCGTGAGATGATGTCCTCTTCCCACCCTCCGGTATGCGAGCTTGCCGGTGCCGGTGTAGAAGAACCTCTTCTTAGCCCCTGAATGAGATTTTTGTTTCGGCATGTAACAATTCCTCCTTCCTCGGGTTTTTCTTCAAGATTAAAGCCCGCCGTATAAAGCGCGTCCGGCGAGCTGAACGTCATCGCAGAATGGCTATTTAGCAGTCGTATCGACTATTCTGAAGGCACCTGGCTTGCCGCCATTACGGGCAAGGCTTCTTCTTTTTTCTTGGCGGAGCTGTTGGCAGACTTCTGGGAATCAACCTTTCCGTTCTGCTTCGCCTCTGGTTTCACCTGCGTCTGAGGCAACGGCGTCATCATGATCCTCATGTACCGGCCTTCCATGCGCGGTTTGCCCTCGCTCTTGCCCAGGCCGCTGCACTCCTGTATTACCTT
>JBAYOX010000089.1:0-6962 GCA_041678025.1 Aminobacteriaceae bacterium | reverse complement strand
AGTGGCGCCGCAAACACAAGTCTTCTTGACATCTTCATTGCCACTTGAGGGCCAGCTTGATAAACGACGACTTATCCAACAAATTCGCCGAGGTTGAGGAGAACAGAGGTTCGGAGTCCACTGCCTGGCCTGAAAGCGACAGCCCGAAATGCAGATGCGGCCCGGTAGATCTTCCAGTGGAGCCGCTCTTTCCGACGATCTGTCCTGATTTGACAGTATCCCCCTGTTTCACGCTTATCGAATTAAGGTGAAAATACATGGAGATGACACCTCCGCCTGAATCAACATAAACGCTCTTCCCAGCAAAGTAGTGGTCTCCTGCGAGAACAACCCTGCCCGGGAGCGCTGCTTTCACGGGCGTGTCGGTAGCGGCCCTGAAGTCGACTCCTCCGTGCGGACTGCCGGCCTTTCCGTTTAGTATTCTTCGTCGACCGTACGGACTTGTCACGATTCCCTGCACGGGCCTTACTATCGGCAAGGCCCAGAATCTATCGATAGACATGGTCGCCAGCGCCGCTCCGACGAGCTTCCTCTCCTCCTCTATCCTCTTCAGCTCCGACGACGGCGGGTTGACCATCTTCTCAGGGAGGGTAAGCCTGTCCTCTTTGTACTGAACGGGTGTTATCTTTATCGGCAGCGAGTGCTCCGACGTCAGGCTGTCGTTATAAAGGCGCAGGGTCAGTCGATGGTCTCCCGTCTTGACCTTGCCCACCTGTGCCCCCAACAGTCCAAGAGCGATATAATGCTCGTTCCACACTGTGACTGCCAGACTGGTCGTTCGACCCTGCCAGACGGCCTCGGCTTTTGTCAGTGGAACCGAGGACGTCAAACGAATTACAAACGGCTTCCCGATGCCTACGGACGAGGGGTACTGGACGTTCACATTGGCCGAAGCCCCTCTGACTGCAAGCAGTATCAGTATCGTAAGCAGGAATGGAACAAGTATAAGGCGTCTGAATCGAATCGCTCTCTCAGGAGACTTTGCCAAGTATTATGCTCCTTTCATCTGTTGTGGTTGCAACCGCTCCTTCACGGTCGAATGAAAAGGCTGAGTTGAAGAAGGGAAGGGCGTCGGCAAGCTTCTCTTCGCTGGAGTACACTACCTCTAGAACGGTCTCCCCTTTCTCGACTGAAGCCCCCTTCTTCCTGATCAGACGAGCCCCCACGGACAGGTCTATCTCCTCCTCCATAGACATCCGTCCGCCTCCGAGCCTCTTCACGCCCTCTCCCACCCTCCTGGCGTCAAGCGCTATTATCACGCCATCAGCTGGGGAGGTCACATAGTGTGTATTACAGGCTATGGGCAGAATCTCCTTCGGCCTGTCGCACACCGCAGGGTCGCCATCCTGAGCCACTATCATCTTTCTGAACTGCTCAAGCGCCGACCCGTCGATAAGTTTTTCCCTTGCCAATTCGCACCCCTCTTCAAAGGAGCTGTCAGAGTCTATTGATACCATGGCGCCCGCAAGGTTGACCACCACCTCGCGCACATCATCTGGGCCGCCTCCCTGAAGAATTGTCACCGCCTCCATCACCTCGACGCTGTTGCCAATCCACTCCCCCAGCGGTTGGTCCATATCGGTTATCATGGCGACGCTCTTTTTCCCCAGGTTTTTCGAGAGGGAGACCAGAGATGAGGCAAGCCTCTCCGCTCTCTCGTAGTCAGGCATGAAAGCCCCGGCGCCGCACTTCACGTCGAACACGAAGGAGTCCGCGCCGCCAGCGATCTTCTTGCTTATGATGCTGCTGCATATCAGGGGAAGGGAGGGTACCGTCCCTGTCACGTCGCGCAGGGCATAGAACTTCCCCTCCGCGGGTGCAAGGTCGACCGAGTGGCCGGATATGGCGCATCCGATCTTCCTCACCTGTCCTGCAAACCGCTCCGATGAAAGATGAGTCCTGAACCCGGGGATGGATTCCAGCTTGTCGACCGTTCCCCCTGTGAAGCCAAGCCCCGGTCCGGAGAGCTTCGCCACCCTGACGCCGCATGATGCCGCCAGAGG
Organism: Aminobacteriaceae bacterium; assembly: GCA_041678025.1. Classification (GTDB taxonomy): domain Bacteria; phylum Synergistota; class Synergistia; order Synergistales; family Aminobacteriaceae; genus JAAYLU01. The sequence continues at coordinate 4,959 of JBAYOX010000089.1, read as the reverse complement.
GGCCAGAAGAAGCGTGACCTTGTCCCCGACTCCGCCGGTGCTGTGCTTGTCGACGATGCGAAGGTCTTCGAAGGAGAGCACCTCCCCGGAATGAGCCAGAGCGAGGGTAAACTCTCTGAGCTCGTCATCGTCAAGCCCGGCGTGGTACACAGCCATCAGCCACGCGCTGGTCTGGTAGTCCGGCACAGCACCTGAGGCGAACTCCCGGACGAAATCGCGGATCTCCTGCGAGGTGTGCGCCCCGCCATCCCTCTTTCGCTCGATAAAAGATATCATGTCGAACATCTCTACGACAGCTCCCTGAAAAACCGTTTTAGAATACGAATCAGCTTCTCCGAAGTCTTGGCCATCTCGTCCAGAACCTCCTGTCCGCTGAGGACGTTCTCCGTAATTCCGGCTGCGGCGTTTGCCACGCAGGAAAGAGCGCACACCCGCATTCCCATTGCGTTGGCGACTATCACCTCGGGGACGGTTGACATACCTACCACCGTACCGCCAAGCATACGTGCCATGCGAATCTCTGCAGGAGTCTCGAAAGAGGGACCTGAGAAGGCGAAGTAGACTCCTCTCCTCGTTGCGACCTCCTCCAACGCGGCGGCCCTCTCCAGACAGGCGATAAGCTCTCGGTCGTAGCAACGCGTCATATCGGGGAAGCGCTCGTTCCACTCAGGGGTATCCGGGCCGCGAAGCGGGTTGGCTCCCATGAAATTTATATGGTCCTCAAGCACGACTATATCGCCGGAGGAGAGAGAGGGGTCCACGCCACCGGAGGCGTTCGTGACGACGAGATTCTTTATCCCAAGCTCACCGAAGACCCTCGCCGGGAAAACGACCTCCTCCATGGAATACCCCTCGTAGAAATGGACTCTCCCCTGCATAGCGAGCACACTCTTCCCTTCCAGTCTCCCGAACACCAGCCTTCCGTTGTGCCCTGGGGCCGTGGAGAGAGGCCAGTTCGGAATCTGCTCATAAGGAAGCGGGGAGCGATCCTCAAGTGAATCGGCGAATGCGCCCAGTCCGGAGCCGAGAATGACCGCGGACTCGCAGGCGGTGCTGAAGTGATTTTGAAGAAAGGCACAGGCGGCTTTAACTCTGTCTATCAACTCTCACACCTCTTTCCTCGTAGTCTTCCACATCAGGCGCGTGGATGGCTAGCATCATACACGTCGCGGAGCTCGAGGTCAAAGTGCAGATATTTCTCCGTCGTTAATATGGAGGAGTGCCCCAATATCTCCTGCAGAGTCCTCTGATCCATTCCCCTTCTAAGCAGATGAGTGGCAAAGCTGTGCCTGAGCACATGAGGGTGTAGGCGATTCCTGGATATCCCAGCCATCTGCCCGCGCTTTCGAATGATGCGCCACATATCCTCGCGGTTAAGCCTTCTGCCGCTCTTCGAGAGGAACAGGATGTTTGTATCCGTCCTCAAAAAAAAGGGACGGGCCTCATCAATATAGATTTTGACCCGTCTTGCAGGCTCACCCAGAAAGGGAACGTTGCGTTGCTTATCTCCCTTCCCCACCACACGAAGTGTCCGTGAGGAAAAATCCGCATCAGCAAGATGCAGCGCGACCATCTCCCCCGCCCTCAGACCGCACCCGTAAGCCATTTCAAAAAGCGCCCTGTCCCTGACACTCAAGGGGTCCTCACCTGAACAGGCCTCAAGAAGTCTGTTAACCTCCCCCTCCCCGAGTATCTTTGGAAGCCGCTCCTCCGATTGTGGCAGAGCGGGAGGAACGAACTCCGAGTCAAGCTCTTCCTCGGACTGGAGATAGCGCAGCCAGGTTCGCAGCCCCGCCATTATCCTCTGTCTGGAGGAAATGCTACAGTCACCGGAGAGCAGGTGTCGATGAAAACTGGCCATCCCCTCCTCTTCAGGGGGGAATGGCCTTATAGAGGAGGCGGAACAGAAATCAAACCACTTTTTCAGGTCGCGCGAATATGCGGCTGCCGTATTCTCGCTGAGCCCCCGCTCCAAGAGCAACCATGAGAGAAACGAATCCCTCGCCGAATCAAAGTCATATAATGTCATAATGCTTACATGATAGCACAAAAAAGAGCCGGTCCTACCGGCTCTTTTTTATTCTGTCCTCAGTTGTTATCTGCGAAAGCCACCCACCACGAGAGGGCTGCGAGAGTTTTCGCATCCCTGATTTTGCCGCCGGATATGAGCGCTGGCACATCTCCCCTATCGATCGGGACGACCGAGATGAACTCGTCGTAGTCCTCCTTGAGCTTCGAGGGGCGCAGGTCCGTCGCGTAATACAGCTCCATCAGCTCGTTACAGAATCCCGGTGAGTTGTAGACCGAGCATATCCGCATCAGTCGCTCAGGAAAGTAACCTACTTCCTCTTGGAGCTCACGGCGAGCGGTCTCATCAAATGGCTCGTCCTTTTCGACAATGCCGGCCGGTATCTCCAGCATATCCTCTCCGACCGCATAACGATACTGACGTACCAAGAGCGCCTTCCCATCCTCGCGAACCGCAAGGATGCCTACAGCCGGAGAGTGTTCCACGACCTCTCGGATCGTCCGCTTACCGCCGGGAAGTTCAACGTCGTCAACCCTGAGATTCAGTATCCTTCCCGTGTACAGTGTCTTCTGCGCGAGGGGCTTCTCCCTCACGCCTTCAGGCATTCTCTGGCTACCTCTTTCCCCTTTTCGTACGCGGAAAGGTTCATCGGCAGGAACTCGGGCTTTCTCTTGCCGAGCTTCTCCTTGATCGTCTCTATGCAGACCGAGTCATCTACGATGCCGCTTGACTCTACGACCGCGCCCAGTATGACGATATTGGTGATCTTGTCGCTGCCCAGCCCCTTTGCGATTTCACTCGCGGGAAGACCGACCAGCCTTATGTCGCCCCGAGAGCCGTCGAACTTGACCAGGTCTGTGTTGAAGACCAGCACTCCGCCCGGCTTCAGCCTGTCTACGAACTTGGTGAGCGATGGCTGGTTCATTACCACCAGGACGTCAGCCTTGTCCACCACAGGGGAGCCGATCTCCTCATCGGAGAGGACCACGCCGCAGTTGGCGGTACCGCCCCTCATCTCAGGGCCGTATGATGGGATCCAGGTGACATTCCTTCCCTCTTCAATTCCCGTATAAGCCACAAGCTGCCCCATGACCATGACGCCCTGCCCACCGAATCCCGCCGCTAGAAGTGTCTTGTAAAATGACATTCCATCCCCTCCTAGTCGAAGTCCTTGAAGGTGCCAAGCGGGTAGTATGGCATCATCGTGTTGATGACCCAGTCAAAGGCCTCTACGGGGCGCATCCCCCAGTTTGTCGGGCAGGAAGAGAGTATCTCTACCAGAGAGAAGCCCTTGCCGTCGATCTGGTTCTGGAAGGCTTTTTTGACCGCCTGCTTGGCCTTGATTATGTGCTTCGGCTGGGCTACTGTCACGCGCGTTATGTAGCCCGGAGCGGGAAGAGCCGCAAGCATCTCGCTGACCCTCAACGGGTATCCGTTCACCTTGACGTCTCGCCCCAGAGGGCATGTGGAGGCCCTCTGTCCGACCAGGGTCGTCGGCGCCATCTGCCCGCCCGTCATCCCGTATATCGCGTTGTTGATGAATATGACGGTAAGGTTCTGCCCCCTGTTGGCCGCATGTACGATCTCGCCCATGCCTATCGATGCGAGATCGCCGTCCCCCTGGTAGGTGTAGACTATCTTGTCAGGGCGGACCGTCTTGATGCCCGTGGCCACGGCCGGAGCGCGCCCGTGAGGTGCCTCGAGGAAGTCGGTGTCGATATAATCGTAGATCATCGCTGCACAGCCGACCGGTGCGAGTCCGATAGCGTCGTTCTGTATGCCTAGCTCGTCGATAGTCTCGCATACGAGCCGATGGGCAATCCCGTGTCCGCAACCCGGGCAGTAGTGGCTGCTTACATCCGGCATCCAACTCTTGGGACGTGAGTAGACTTTCACTTCACTCATCGAAATACCCTCCCCTTACAGGCCGAGAATCCGGCGGCATTCGTCCTCGATCTCCTTGACCGATGGCGCAAATCCGCCCATGCGGCCGTAGAAGGAGACCGGATATTTGCAGTTAGTCGCTATCTTTACGTCGTCGACCATCTGGCCGGCGTTCATCTCCGCCACCAGAATATGCTCGACGGTGGAAGGAATCTGCTTGAATGTATCGTATGGATACGGCCAGATGGTGATCGGGCGGATCATACCAACCTTGATCCCTTCAGCCCTGAGGTTGTTGACAGCCGACCTGGAGATCCTTGCCGTGGTGCCGTAGGCCGCTATGGCGATCTTTGCGTCGTCAAGCATATACGTCTCGCAACGCTGCTCGTTCTTCCTGATCTCAGAGTACTTGCTCTGCAACCTTTTGTTGTGCTCCTCGAGGGACTCAGGCGACAGGAACAGGCTGTGCAGATGACTGCGCTTGCCTCCCCTTTCTCCCATGAAGCCAAGCGCCCATTTACTGTCGGCCGGCTGGTCCTTGGTTGGACTGGGCTTTATCTCGACGGCCTCCATCATCTGCCCCATGAACCCGTCGGCTGCCACCATGACGGGATTACGGTACTTCTGGGCAAGGTCGAAGGCCATCTGCGTCAGGTCTACGCACTCTTGCAGCGTGCTCGGTGCAAGGACTATCAGGTTGTAGTCGCCGTTCCCGGCGCCCTTTGTCGACTGAAGGTAGTCGGCCTGGGCGGGGAGGATTCCACCAAGCCCCGGTCCCGCACGCATAACGTTTACGATGACCGCGGGTATCTCGCATCCCGCCACATAAGAAATGCCCTCGGACATGAGGGAGATGCCAGGGCTTGATGAGGAGGTCATAACTCTGTATCCTGTCGACCCGCCTCCCATCACCATATTTATCGATGCTACTTCGCTCTCCGCCTGGACGTACACCCCGCCCACCTCTGGAAGATGCGCGGACATGTACTCGGGGATCTCATTCTGCGGAGTGATAGGATACCCGAAGAAATACTTGCAGCCAGCCT
>JBAYOX010000088.1:0-6995 GCA_041678025.1 Aminobacteriaceae bacterium | reverse complement strand
GCCCGCCGCTTCGACGCCGACATCCAGGGGATCAGAAAAGAGAGGACTTTCACTGAGTTCGCCCGCAGGGTGTCGCGAACGGTCGCAAGCGCCGAGGCTCAGTACCTCGAAGGTGGAGAAGATGCGGTGGCCTGGCTGCGTCAGCTTGAGTGCAATGTCTTCGACGACATCCGAAACAGGCGCTTCCTGTTCAACTCCCCCTGCCTGTTCGCCGCCGGAGCGGGTCAGACGGTCGACCCGTCGCTCTCCGAGAAGCTGTACTGCGACCCGGAGAGGCTGTCTTTCGACGACTACTCACTGCTGCACAGGGCGAGAACGAAGGGGCAGCAGCTGTTCGCCTGCTTCGTCATAGAGGTCCCCGACAGCATAGACGGCATCTTCGACTCGGTTAAGGACGCGGCCATTATCAGCAAGTTCGGCGGTGGGGTGGGGGGCAACTTCGGCCACCTGCGCGAGAGAGGCTCCGTTATCAACGGCGGCATAGGCGGACAGGCGAGCGGGCCTGTGTCGTTCATGGAGACGTGGAACACAATGGGCGCGGTGGTGGTGCAGGGCGGACGCAGAAGGGCGGCTCTGATGGGGATGCTCTTCGACGACCACCCGGACATCTTCGACTTCATCGATGCCAAGGTGGACGACGGAAGGTTGCCCTACTTCAATATCTCCGTCTGCGTGTCGGACAGGCTGATGGAGTCAGCCGGGACGGGCGGGGATTTCGAGCTGGTATCGCGCAGAAGCGGCATGCCGGTTCGCACCATTAACGGCGCGGAGCTTTGGAACAAGCTGTGCGAGAGCGCCTGGAGGCGCGGCGACCCGGGGATCTTCTTCATCGACCGGGCGAACGCCGACAACCTGCTGAAGCTCGACGACACCTGGAAGATAGAGTCGACCAACCCCTGCGTAACAGGTGATTCCTGGATAATGACGGACCAGGGACCGCGATTGGCGCGTGACCTTGTCGGAACTCCCTCTAACCTGCTTGTGAACGGTGCTGGATTCAGGACTGACGGGTTCTTCAGCACGGGAGTAAAGCCTGTCTTTGAGCTTAAGACCAGGGAAGGTCACTCTCTGAAACTGACTGCTGATCATAAGGTACGCCGCGTATCCCGTATGACACGCTATTCGATGGACTACGAATGGGTGGAGGCAGCAGACCTTCGCGAGGGAGATCTGCTGGCCCTGCACGATCATCGCGCTTTCACCGGATGGCAAGGGAAGCACACGGAGGCCGAGGGGCAAGACGACAGAGAGCGTTTTACGGCGCGGTTCGAGTCGCTTGCCCCGTGCGGGGTGGAAGAAGTGTTCGACGCCGTGGTGCCCGGTGCGAATGCGTTCGACGCAAATGGGCTGTATGTGCATAACTGCGGCGAGCAGCCTCTGCCCAACTATACCAGCTGCAACCTTGGCTCGGTGAACGTCGAGGCGTTTGTGGTGAGCGGGGAGGACGGGAGTGCGCGCTTTGACTTCGAGGGCTTCGCGGATCAGGTCTTCCGGTCGATGTACTACCTTGATCTTGTGATAGACGCATGCTCATACCCGCTGGACCGGATAGGGGAGCGCACCAGGCGCATAAGGCCAGTCGGCCTCGGAGTGATGGGGCTTGCGGACGCCGCCATAATGCTGGGCATGAGGTACGGGTCGGAGAGGTTCAAGGTCTTCTGCAGGACGCTCGCGGACACTATGGGTGCCGCTGCCCTGTGCGCCACAGTGGATATGGTCGAGGATATGGGCAAGGAGCCCTTCCCGGAGTCGCACCTGGTGGAGAAGCTGTTCCTGAAGTTCGCGCGCGAGCAGGGGGAGCAGCTCTTCCCCGAGTCGTGGTTCGCCTCGCTCGACCGGGATACGATGGAGGTTCTGATGACCACACTTCGCTCATCTCCGACGGTGCCGTACACGCTGACGAACGCCTTCGAGTCGTTCTTCAACGCGGTTGGTCTGGGGGACGAGCGGGAGCGCTTGACTCTGGCGGCAAAGGTCCTTCAGTCCTTCGCGCGGGGCAGGCTGCGCAACAGCAGAAGGCTTTCGATCGCGCCTACGGGGTCGATTTCGATGCTCATCGACGCTAGCGCGGGTATAGAGCCCAACTTCGCCTGGAGCTGGAGCCGACGTATCGCTAAGGTCGACGGGGAGGGGCAGGAGACCAGGGAGTTTCACCACAAACTGCTGTCCTCTCAGCAGGTGGCCGAGCTGCACGAAAGCGGCGCCCTCTCCGACCAGGTGTTCGTCACGGCGTACGACATTACCCCGGAGGAGCACGTCGAGGTGACGGGCATCTTCGCCGGGATTGTGGACAGCGGTATAAGCAAGACGGTGAACCTGCCGCCGGAGGCCACGGTTGAACAGGTGAAGGAGGTATACAGGCGCTGCTATGAGATGGGGGCCAAGGGAATAACGATCTATCGCGACGGCTCTCGCTCGCTGCAGCCGATCGAGACGACGAAGAGGCCGGAGAAGGCCGAGGTTTCCGAGGAGAAGCGGCCGCCTATGTCGAGCCGCGTCAAGGAGCGCCCCGGTCTGGTGGTCTTCGGAAAGACGATAAAGGAGACAACTCCGTGGGGAAGCATCTACGTCACGCTGAACTTCGACGGCGACGAGCCGTTCGAGGTCTTCGCCACGATCGGCAAGAGCGGCTCGGAGCTGAAGGCGATGACCGAGGCCCTGTCCAGGGCGATCTCCATCGGCCTGCGTAGCGGCGGCAAGCTGGAGGACTTCATCGCCACGCTGAAGGGGCTGTCTGGGAAGGAGTACTGGCTGTTCGAGTTCGATGACCAGCATGTGACCCGGTCGATACCGGACGCGATAGCTGTGCTGCTTGAGAGGCTTATCGGCAGGGATGGCGGCTTGCAGATCGGCAGTGGCGCAGTGTGCCCGGAGTGCAAGGCGCCGCTTGAGATGATCTCCGGATGCGAGTACTGCTTCAGTTGCGGCTACACCCCCTGTAAATAGGACGGGGAATAAAAAAAGAGACCGGGGCCGCAATCGAGCGGTTCCGGTCTCTTTGATCTCTCGCTGTCAGGCGACCAGGTCGAACAGAAAGCCTATCATCTCGTTCTGGCGCTCTATAAGGCGGACTATCTCGTCCGGCGGTATCTTGCGGATGACCTTCTCCTCCGCGTTTCTCTCCTTGACTATCACCTGGACGAGGCCGGCCTCCTCGACTATGTTGAACTGCAGAAAGCGACTGCTGTAGGCGGCGTGATCCTGGTAGGAGTCCAGCGCGCGCTGCAATGTTCCGTCTCCGTGTGCTTCGCGGTTGCGCGCCCACAGCTCGGAGAAGGATCTCTGTTCGTCGTAGCGCTTGCTGGGGTAGGAGGGCTCAAGGTAATTTTTTCTGCCCCAGCCGACCACTTCAATAGACGGTATAGCGAAGGTAGGGGTCATTGCTCTCACCTCCAGGATACATTAACACAAATGGAGTATATCGCGAACGTTTTTTCATGTCAAATTCACTCCCTTTTTCAGAGGATTCTTTTGATTGACATGGGCAGGATTTCGCGTATAATTTACTGGCTGTTGATTTAATACAACTTAAAACTCTTATCCAGAGAGGTGGAGGGACTGGCCCGATGAAACCCGGCAACCTGCCTGAAGGCATGGTGCCAATACCAGCGGCTTTAAGCCGGGTGATAAGAGGGAGCGTTTGAGAACAGTCAAAGGCCCTTCTTGCGAAGGGTCTTTTTTTAATCACTATTTTCAAGGGGGATGCATAATTGGCAAGCGAGCGTTTTCTGTTTTCGTCCGAGTCTGTGACCGAGGGTCACCCGGACAAGGTGGCAGACCAGATCTCCGATGGCGTGCTCGACGCGATCCTGGAGGGGGACCCTATGGGGAGGGTGGCCTGCGAGGTGCTTTGCACAACTGGAATGGTGATGGTGGCGGGAGAGATCACCACCGCTATATATGCCGACATCCCGAAGCTGGCCAGGGAGATAATCAAGGATATCGGCTATACCAGGGCGAAGTACGGCTTCGACGGCGATACCTGCGCGGTGCTGACCGCCATAGACGAGCAGTCCAGCGATATAGCGCAGGGCGTGAACAGGGCGCTTGAGGTGCGCGACCTTCAGGTGTCGGAGGAGGATATAGCAAGCACTGGCGCCGGCGACCAGGGTATGATGTACGGCTTCGCCTGCAATGAGACGGAGGAGTATATGCCCATGCCGATCGCTCTGGCCCACCGGCTCGCCAGGCAGCTCGCCAAGGTGCGGAAGGACGGGACGATACCCTACCTGCGCCCGGACGGGAAGACTCAGGTCACGCTCGAGTACTCGGGAGGAAAGGCCGTGCGCGCGGACACCATCGTGATAGCGGCCCAGCATCACCCGGAGGCGACCCTTGCCGAGATAAGGGCCGATGTCATCGCTAATGTGGTCGCCCCGATAGTGCCCGACCATCTGATGAATGCCGATACGAGGATTCTGGTGAACCCGACCGGCCGCTTTGTCAAGGGCGGCCCGATGGCCGACTCCGGCCTTACCGGCAGAAAGATCATAGTGGACACCTACGGCGGATGGGTGGCCCACGGCGGAGGTGCCTTCTCGGGCAAGGACCCGACTAAGGTGGACAGGTCGGCCGCCTACATGGCGCGCTATGCGGCCAAGAACGTCGTGGCGGCGGGGTTGGCCGATCAGTGCCAGATTCAGCTCGCATACGCAATAGGGGTGGCGGAGCCCGTCTCCATTATGCTTGATACGATGGGAACGGGGAAGATCCCCGACGACAGGATAGCGAAGCTCGTGCGCGACCACTTTGACTTCCGACCGGCGGCCATCATCCGTGACCTTCAACTTCGCAAGCCGCAGTACCGCAGGCTGGCTGCCTACGGGCACATGGGGCGCATCGACCTGGATCCTCTGCCTGCATGGGAGTGGACAGACAGGGCGCAGTCCCTCGCCGCCGCAGCCAAGTAGGAGCATAGCTCCTGCTCCGTTTAGCCGTGAATACGCCCCTCGCTGTGCTATGATTATCATCAGGCGCAGGCAGAGGGGCGTTGTTTTCAGGAGGAGAGTGTCGACATGGACAAAAAAGAAAAGATTCTGTCCTCCGTATCATTCAAGACTATCGAGGAGTTTTCCTCTCACAGGGATGCTCTGCTGACAGTTTTTCGGTCGGTTTGCGGGGCTAAGAGGGGTATGCATCTTTTCACCGCCGTAAACGAGGCGGCGAACAATGCTGTCTTTCACGCCAATAAGGGGTTCCCTGATGCGCGGGTCGACATTCTGGCTGTGGAGGATGGCAAGGACGTGAGCGTCTCGGTAAGAAGCGAGATGGGATCGTTCGAGCACGATCTGCAGCCGGACCCGGGGCTGTTCCTGGACTTACAAAAGGAGTCCGGACGTGGAATGCAGATAATCCTTCACATGGTAGACGAGGTCCGTATCGAAGAGCGCGGCAGGGTGATCGTGTTTGGGATGAGAAAGGCTGACCGTACAGAGCGCTCCATCCACATGCCTGCGACGAAGCCGAATGGCGGACGGCCCGATAGGGCGGCGGCCCGGACTCCTTTTCCTCTGAGCATAGAGATCGCGGGCTTTCGATTCAACGGGATGAACATGCTCGACATGTTCGAAGAGTCGCTGGTCATGTGGGAGGCGACCACCGGTAAGATCCTCTACATGAACGAGGCGGCGAGGGCGCTCTACGACTACCCTCTGGCCGAGACAGCCGGGCTGTCGATCGACGATATTTTCCCCACCAGGGACGTCTCCTCAGGCAAGCTCTTCTCCGTGACCACCACCATGCACAGAAGAAAGGGAGGAGTCTTCTTTCCCGTTCAGGCCACGTTACGTTCGCTGGCTCAGGATACGGATGAGATTATGATGATGGTGGTGACGGACATTTCGCCGGAGACGCTGGCGCGAGAGGACGTGGCGCTGGCCTCTGTCATCCAGCGCGGTTTTCTGCCGGGAGATCTGGTGGGGGAGCCGGATGTCGAGGTGCGCAGCATCTTCCGCCCTATGTTCATGATCAGTGGAGACCTTTTCGGTTATCATTGGGACACGGAGAAGAGGGTCCTCAACGGCTATATCTTCGACCTGATGGGTCACGGGGTCCCGGCCGCGTTGCAGACTTCCGCGATGCTCGTGCTGTTCCGTCAGGCCTTCGAGGATGAGGACATGCTCGGCGCAAGCCTGCTTGAAAAGCTGCAGTGGGTCAACGCCATCGCCGCCGAGAGGTTTCTGTCGGACTCGTTCGCAGCGGCAATCTGTTTCAGCCTGAACCTGAAAAAGATGCTTCTGTCCTACTGCTCTGCGGGGATAAACGCCTTTCTGCATGGATCAAACGGGGTCATGAGCAAGGCCTCGTCCCCCGGGTCGCTCCTCGGCCTGTCCAGACGCGTGGATTTCGGCTGCGGCGATATACCTGTAAAGAGCGGTGACTACTTCGTCTTCACGAGCGACGGATTTCTTGATCTGATGCAGGATGCCGACGACCTCGAGATGTCTTTTTACGAGGCGTACGACCACCTGTTCACGATAGGGTACTCGGGCGCGAGCAGGGACGACCTCTCCGCACTGTGTGTGCACGTCCGATAGGAGCCAGGAGCTAGGAGCGCAGCTCGGGCGGTGTGTTGCGAATTATGACCTCCACCAGCTCGTCGGGGTCCACAGGCTTGGCTATGTAGTCGTCCATGCCCGCGTCGAGACACATCTGCCTGTCGCCCTCCATGGCGTAGGCGGTCATAGCCACCACTGGCAGGTGTCCACCCTTCTCCCCGCGTTCGAGCGTGCGGATAGCCATGGTCGTGTCCAGTCCGTTCATCCCTGGCATCTGAACATCCATAAATACAAGGTCGTACTTCTCTTCTGAGATCTTCCGCAGGGCCTCCTCGCCGCCTCCGGCAAGCGATACCGTCCATCCGGGACCGCCCTTTTTTCTGAGGATAGATCTGGTCAGGCTGCGGTTGAAGTTGTTGTCATCCACCACAAGTATGTAGAGCTCTTCGGGCAGGACGCCGACCGCTTTCTGTCCCTCCTCGACCGCGCCGACCCGAG